>JALNZF010000001.1:300000-390470 GCA_023229435.1 Nitrospirota bacterium | reverse complement strand
GTGATCAATCGTCGCCGATAGGTCCCGTCTCTGGTTATGCCCTGGAGCAATAACTGATATCATCCCTTTTGTACGGAGGGGCGGGGAAACTGTTTTTTCCTTGACAACTGTCAACCATATCAGGGTCCGTACGTGGAAATATTGCCGAATAGTGTTGAGGGATGAACATTAGCACGCTGGCTTTTCAGACCCGCCTTGACAAACTGCCCATTCACGTAGAGCTTGGGTTGTTTATTCTGATAAACCACGGCAACATGGTTCCATCCGGATAACGTCGTATTATGAACAAGGAGTGACGGTAAATAACTGCTCCCATGCTCAAAAACGCTGATCCCGTTGTTTCCTATTGAAACTCCGGCCCCTGAATCGGTATTCCCTCCGTTTTGAGGAGCAACAGCGTACCGCTGTCCACTTATCCCTGGAGTACCGGAATTGCTTTCCGAAGTGACGTTGCGGCTGGCAGCAGGATTAGCCCAGAATACAATGGTAAAGGTGTTCGACACGTTCGACACAATTCCGGATCCTGCGCTCACGTAATCATTCAATCCATCAAAGCTACCCGCCTGACTTCCCACCCGAGCAGTAGTGCTGAATGTCGCCCCGCTATAGGGTGTCCCATTGATACCGTTCCCCGATGTATCCGTCCAGTCCCCGTCCATATGCCAAAGACCGATAAGGGATGGATCAATGACCGTAAATGTCACTTCAGCATAACCGGTGTTATTTGCCGCATCGGTTGACTCGACCCGAACAGTATGTGAGCCAAAAGTTAGGACATCTAGGTTGTCGCCGGAGACTTTGGTGGCCGCAACACCGTCCACCTTCACTACAATCGTCCCGTCGCTCACGGTATACGTCAGGGTCGGCGTCGTATTACTCGTATTCCCCACGGCCGGAGATGTTATCGTAACCACAGGCGAGGTAGTATCGAGGGTTATGGTACTGCTGCACGGCAAAATCATCCAGTTGTCAGCATTGTCCTTGAAATTTGCAAAGACCGTCTTTGTCCCATCGCCCGTAGTCAATGTCCAGTTTTTCGACGTTGCGTAAGGTTCAGGCGTCGACCATGTCGAACCGTCATTGCTGAACTGCATCTCAGTCACGCTGCCGTCGCTGTCTGTTGCGCTGAGTGTCAGGGTCACAGCCGTTGTATTCGTAAATACTGCTCCGTTGTTGATCACGATCGAGCCTGTGGGTGGTGTTGATACGGGGCACCCTGACACAGGATCACACTCACCAACCGGACAGACTATGGGGGCTCCGCCGCAGACCCCGCCCGAACAAGCATCGTTTTCGGTGCAGGCGCTGCCATCATTACAGGCTGTTCCATCGGCAATTGGCGTTCCCGTGCAGACCTTGTTCGCGCACACATCGCCTGTGGTGCAGACGTTGCTATCGTTGCAGAGCAAGGTATTGACTCCATATACGCAACAACCGGGAAGGACTGGAACACGCGAATCGGTGGTGCAGACATTCCCGTCATCGCAGTTCTTGAGCGGCCCGGGCTGGCAGACGCCGTTCAAACACACATCGCCCACGGTGCAGGTGTTGTTATCACTGCACGACAGCGTGTTGTTTGTAAACATGCATCCTGTCGCCGTGTTGCAAGTATCGGTGGTGCAGACATTGTTGTCGTTGCAGGTCCTAGGCGTGCTGACGCACACCTGATTGACACATGAGTCGATGGTACAGGCATTGCCGTCAGTACAGGGGGAGCCATCCGGTTTTCCTGTGCAGATACAATCCGGCACCGGGGTATACACACAACTGCCCGAGGCCGGATCACAGGAATTGGTGGTGCACGAGTCATAGTCTTCGCAGGTCTTGGACGTGCCCGCGCAGACAAAGTTTGCACACTTGTCGCTTGAGGTGCAGGCGTTGTTGTCGTTGCAGGACTTGGTATTGGAAACGTGCACGCAGCAAGCGGCAATAATGGGCAACATCTTATCATCCGTGCAGATATTTCCGTCGTCGCAGTTTCTGACCACCCCGGACCTGCAGGCGCCGTTCAAACAATAATCGCCGTCGGTGCAGCTGTTCTTATCACTGCACGGCAGCGTGTTGTTGATGGTGAACACGCATCCATTCAACGTGTCGCAGGTGTCGGTGGTGCAGACGTTGTTGTCGTTGCAGGTCATGGCCGTGCCGACGCAGGCTCCATTCAAACACGCGTCGCCCACGGTACAGGCATTGTCATCGGTACAGGCACTCCCATTCGATTGTCCATCGCACATAGGACATGTCTGAACCCGCACACAATTGCCCGAGACCGTATCGCAGGAATCGATCGTGCAGGTATTGTTGTCATCGCAGTTCTTTTGCGTCCCCGCGCAGACCGCGTTTTTACACTTATCGCCTGTGGTGCAGGCGTTGTTGTCGTCGCAGGACAGGGTATTGGGGTTGTGCACGCAGCCATTCGGAATAATGGGAACACATGAATCGGTTGTACAGATATTTCCGTCATCACAGTTCTTGGTAGTGAAGACACACCCGGTCGCCGTATTGCACGCGTCGACCGTGCAGTTATTGTTGTCATTGCAGACAATGGCCGTGTGGCCGCAAACGCCCGTTCCCTCGTCGCAGGTGTCCGTGGTGCAAGCATCGTCGTCGTTACACCGTATGGCGTCGTCGTCGCAGTTACCTGCAGCAGTAACCGTTGATGACGCAAATGAGATAAGAAGGCCAGTAAAGAGAATCGCGAGAAGGGCCTTGGATATGTAATAATTGCTATTTCTCATTATAATGTTTGTTCTCATCTGACAATCATCCCCTGAATTAATTGACATAAATTGCCATTGATTGCTGAAAGAATACCAATGTTATTAGATTGACCGCTTCGGACCAATGGGCTGACATAGCTGCCCCAAGTGTTGCACTTCGTGATAGAACTGGCGAATATTTTTTAAATAATAGCTGCTTTTTTGCGTTTTTTAAAGAGTTGCAATATTAATACCTTATGGTAATACCATATTTATCAAACACATTGTTTCAATCGTAATAACTTTGTTTGTTATTTCGACAGTCATATAAATATGCCCATAACTTATAAATATCAATGGACTATTCAAATAACTATACGAATATTGTATTATCAATATTGATTTTAGGATTTTTTACTGTAAATAATACCGACAAGTATTTTGGGTAAACTTGATGATGTATCGAAGAGGATTCTGATAAGAATAAAAATCTAATGACATCAGCCCAAACAAGGTTCTTCATCGAGCTTATTAGATAAATTGAGTCATGTCATAATCGTCTTTGCTGTAAGGAGCTTTATTAATCCCAAGACAATGTACCGATCCATCATGGCTTGCTTGCCCGGGCATGAACGATTTTTTAAACAGGGACCACCCCTCATCAGTAAATCGAAAAAAGAAACAGCGCCCCCCGGTTTCCCCCCCTACCAGGTTACCCCCTGGCTTATCAGAGAGTTCTGAGCACCTTTATGACCCAAACGTGCCGCTCTCTTGAGATCCTCAATCGCACGTTCCTTGTTACCGATGGCCATAGAGGCATTCCCCCGGTTGGCATAAGCCCCTGCATTTTGAGGATTGCCCTCAATGGCTCTATCAAAATCCTCAATCGCCTGCATGTAATTTCCCAGGGAGGCATGGGCGGAACCCCGGTTCAAATAGGCGCTCGCGTCCCTGGGATTGATCTCAATAAACTTGTTATAATCCTCAATTGCTTGTCGCTGGTTGCCAAGTTTGAAAAAGGCATTCCCCCGGTTATAATAAACCTCTGCATAGCGAGGGTTGACCTTGAGGGCTTTGCTGTAATCCTCTATCGCCCGCCCATTGTCGCCAAGGTCCGCATAGGCATTTCCCCGGTTGGCGTAAGCCCCTGCATAATCAGGATATACCTCGATGGCTTTATCATAATCCTTAATCGCCTGTCTTTGATCTCCAAGGCTGTAATAGACATTCCCCCGATTATAATATGCTTCTCCATATTGAGGATTGACCTCGATGGCTTTTCCATAATCCTCGATCGCCTGTCTTTGGTTGCCAAGGCCGTAAAAGGCATTCGCCCGGTTATTATAGGTCTCCGCATGTCTCGGATCGACCTCGATGGCTTTGTTATAATCCTCAATTGCCTGCCGCCTGTTGCCAAGGTCCGCATAGGCAAGCCCCCGGTTAATATAAGCCTCGGCATATTTTGGATCAACTTCGATGGCTTTATCAAAATCTTCAATCGCCTGCTTATAGTTGCCAAGATTGTAATAGGCATTCCCCCGGTTATTATAGGCGGACAAATTGTGATCGGTAACTTTCAGGGTGTGATCAAACAAGGTGATACTGTTATGCCAGTATCCGACCTGTGTCCCGGTAAGAATGAAAAGAGATGATAGTATCAATGCAGACGACGCGAAAAGCGCCTCTTTACGATGGCGCCATGTGCCCAAGAGTTGCGGGATACCCCATGCCGCCATGATGAACAACCCGATCAAGGGAATATAGGTGTACCGGTCCGCCCTGGACTGTAAACCCACTTGTATGATCCCGATGACCGGTACCAGTGTGCCTGCGTACCACAGCCATCCCACGGCCAAATACTGAAATTTCTTTGCCGTCCGGATAACCAGTAAGGTCACCGCGGTAAAGAGTGCAATAGACGCCCAGATCTGCCAGGCCGGCCGCGAGCCCGGATAAGGATAAAAAACGGCAAGATCATTCGGCCAGAACATATTTGCGATGTAAGTGATATACGAAACGAAGGCGTTCGCGATGCGAATAGTAAGGGGAAACTCTTCAATGGATGCCACCGTCCCCCCCTTTTGCTGGGCGATGTAGGTTACGATACTTGAGAGTATTGCCAGGCCCAAAAGGGGGATTTTCTCCAAAAGCAGAGGACGAATCAATGTCCATTGATATGGTGAATTTGCAGGCTTTTCCTCTTTCACCTCTTCCTTGACAGCAGTCTGCTTTATCGATTTTCCTTTTGGCTTATCAGAACCACCAGCTTTGTTTGCTTTTGTCTGGATTTCCCGAACCGATATGTTTTGCTGGAAGCGTTGAAGCGGCCAATAGTCCAGCAGGAGGAGGACGAATGGCAGCGTTACCAGCATGGGTTTCGCCATCAAGCCTAAAACGAATGCGAAAACAACAAGCAGATAGCTCCGAAGACGCGGACGCTCAACATACCGGACATACGCCGCCATAGTGAGCATCCAGAAGAAGGTGGAGAGGACATCCTTTCGCTCGGCCACCCAGGCGACAGACTCCACATGAAGAGGATGTAAAGCAAACAGAGCGGAAACAAACGCACTCTGCCAGAGTGATTTCGTCATGCGGTGAAGAACAAAAAAGAGCAATAGCATGTTTGCAAGGTGGAATAAAAGGTTCGTTCCATGATGCCACCCCGGATTTAAGCCGAAGAGCTGAACATCCGTCATGTGGGATATCCAGGTAAGGGGATGCCAGTTCGCGAAATGAATGGTCGTGAATGCCCAACGGATCCCCTCTAAGGTAACGCCATTCTGAACATGAGGGTTTTTTGTTACGTAGTAGGGATCGTCATAATTGGTGAAATCGCAATGAATGACCTGCCAGAATGCCATGAGGGTGGCAACCGTGAGGAAAATATAAATCATCAGGAGCTGCTTGTTCTTCAACACGACAATCCCCCCTCATTCTTATCCCCAGGGCAAGGTGAAACACGTTCGCGGCAGCACTTATCGAAGAGGAAACGACTTGCAGCTATTCGTAAACACCGGCCTCTACATAATACAGGGCGCCGTTCTTTATTGCGAAGAAGCCGGTCATATCCTTGTAATCACGCGGATTGAAGCCTGAATCGGCACAGCAGAGAAAATGCGGGATTTCATCGTAATCAAGCGGAAGGACTACTCCGGCGTATGAAATGCCGCCGAATTTTGTACTCGAACGGAAGAAATAAAACGGCTTGTCTTTGATGTATCCGTAGTTGAACATTTCCTGATAATTATATTGTGCAGTAAGGTTTGCGCCATCCATCATGACGCTGCCGCTGTATACCGTGCATTGTTTATCAGACGCGTCTTTTTGTTTGTACTCAAGAATCCAATGGCCGTTATATGCGTAGAGCTGCTGTATCTCTCGATAAGAAGTACCCTCTATTGTTTCAAATGAATAGAGAGGTCGGTCCCCCAATTGAATTTCGAGGGTCAGGAGAGGGACCCCGAGGTCCTTTCGTATATTTTTTGCGGTAGTAGGAGTTACGCGTCCCACGCCGAGCGTTTTATTGTCCAACTGGTCCTGCTGGAAGTTTGGGGCGATTGCTCTCCGTTCCTTTCTCTTCTTCAGGATTTCGGCAGGCAGACAATCAGCAAGATCGGTGCATTTGTTCTTTCTCGGCAAATCATGAATGTTTTTTGCGGGAAGCTTATACTCTTCAATGATCAGCGGGTTGCTCGTAATTTTTTTGATATATTTCTTATGTAGATAGGCGACAACGTTCGCCGAAGAGCGTTCTTTCCCCTCGCGTATTCCGCTACTCCTGTCAATTGCAACGATATCCATCGTCGTGCCGATCTTGCTGTTCTTTGAGTCGTACAGGATTGCCTTATTATTGATCCTGTCCTTACCGATCACGTCGGTCTTCGATAGAAAAACTTCCACGCTCACAATATACCAGTCATCTTTTACTGCAATGCAATCAACATCCGCATCATTAAGCAATGACACGATGATCTTGCCATCCGGTTTGTCCCGTAAATCCGCGGGACCCGTTACCCGTTCAGCATGCACGGTGGATTGAAAGCATAGTAACAGCACAAGAAACAACAAGTATTTATTCATGATCTTGCCCTCCTGAGTTGTACGCTTCTCAAATATAGTGCACGATTGTATCGCGGTTACGTGATGCTATATCAGCTCGTCAGCATCCTGAGTACTTCGAGATACTTTTCGCTCGTTTTTTGCACGACGTCATCGGGAAGCACGGGCGCGGGGGGCTTTTGGTTCCAGTTAAGAGAAAGAAGATAATCCCGGACGAACTGCTTGTCGAAGCTTTTCTGTACGACCCCTTCCCGGTAATCATTCTTCGGCCAGAAACGGGACGAGTCCGGGGTGAGCACTTCATCGATCAGGATCACGTCTCCGTTGAACATGCCGAATTCAAGCTTCGTATCCGCAATGATGATCCCTTTAGGTTCAGCAAGTTCGCATGCTCTCCGGTAAATGGCGAGCGTATATTTCCTTATTTTATCCGCTGTGTTAGCCCCAATACGCTTAACAACATCTTTAAAGTCTATGTTCTCGTCATGCTCCCCTATCTCGGCCTTCGTGGACGGTGTGAATATCGGTTCAGGTAGTCGGGATGCCTCGGACAGACCGGGTGGCAGTTTGATGCCGCTCACTGAGCCGGAAGTCTTATACTCCTTAAGCCCGGAGCCGGACAGATAACCGCGAACGATGCACTCAACCGGCAGCGGTTGCGACTTCTTCACAAGCATGCTCCGACCTTCTAGGACCGCAGCATGTTTTCTGCACTCAGCAGGATAGTCTTTGACATCCGTGGAAATGAGGTGGTTCATGACGATATCCGAGGTCTTGGAGAACCAGTACCTTGATATCTGCGTGAGCACCCTGCCCTTCTCCGGGACCGCGTTCGGGAGCACCACATCGAACGCGGATATCCTGTCCGTTGCGACAATGAGCAGGGTCTCGCCGAGATCGTAGATATCGCGCACTTTGCCGCGCTTTGGCGGCTTGAGACCTGCAAGATCAGTCTCGAGAATCAACGGCGTCTTCATTATCTTCACCCTCCTTCTGATCAGGCGCGTATTTAAGGACCCGGATGCGGGAGATCCGGTTCTTTCGCAAGCGGAGCACGGTGAACATCAGGTTCTGATACCGGACCTGGTCGCCTTCGGCCGGCAGCCGTCCAAAGATGCCAAGAACAAAACCGCCGATGGTCTCGAATTCGTCCTCAGGCAGGTTCACGTTCAGCCGTTCATTCACCTTTTCAATATTCGTTTTTCCATCGACAAGATACCGGTTCGCGGCTATTTCGTCGATCTCGCGAAGCACTTTATCCTGTTCGTCCTGGATATCGCCGACGATCTCCTCGATAAGGTCCTCCATAGTGACCAGACCGTCGGTGCCGCCGTACTCGTCTCCGACGAGTGCGAGGTGGATGCGTTTTTCCCGCATCTCCTTGAGCAGCACGCTTACATTCTTGTTCGGCGGCACGATATACGGCTTGCGAATCACCTGGTCAAGTTTGAACGGACGATTTTCCATGTGGAGCGCAAGAATGTCTTTGAGATAGACAACGCCGATCACATTGTCGATGGTCTCTGAGTAAACGGGCAGCCGGGAGAACCCCTTCTCATTCATGGTCCGAAGGATGGCATCAACATCGCTCTCCGCCTCAAGCGCCACGATCTCGGTCCGGGGTACCATCACTTCCTTTACCACGGTGTCGGTAAAGCGGAACACACTGTGGATGAGGTCCTCTTCCGATGGTTCGAACACTCCGCTCTTTCGTCCTTCCCGGATGAGATATTTGACCTCATCTTCAGATACCAGGGATGGTTCATGATGGTCGGAGGCAACAAATAATCCGAGCACAAAATTGTTGGAAACCGTAAGAATGCGAAGAATCCAGCGAATAAGCCTGGAAAGAATATCAATGGGAGTTGCAGTAATAAACGCTATCTTTTCGGAATAACGGATTGCCAGTGATTTGGGGACCAGTTCGCCGAACACCAGCGTCAAATAGGTGATTATACCTACGACGAGAAAGACTGCCATCGGTTCCGCTGTCTTGCTGATGAATTCCACGGGCAGGGAGGCTATAAAAGGTTTGATTCGCTCGATGGCAATGACCCCGCCAAAGGTCGCCGCCAGGGTCCCGATGAGAGTGACTCCGATCTGAATGGTGGCGAGAAAGCGCTCCGGTTCCTCCTGAAGTTTCTGGATTTTCCTTGCTTTCGGATTGCCGCTTTTTACAAGATGCCGCACACGGCTTTTGCGCAAAGATATCAGGGATATTTCAGATGCCGAAAAATATCCATTCAGAAGGATCAGAAGTATGATTATCAGAATTTCAAGGAAAAGCATAATTTTATGAACAGTTCAATGGCCAAACGGCCAATAACAAATAATACAAACGAAAAAACAGTTTTTACCTTTCAACAAGCCCCCTCACCCTACCCTCTCCCCGCTGGGGAGAGGACAAAGGTGAGGGGCAAGATTGTTTCAATATTTGTATATTGGTCTATGTAATTTATTTGAGATTTGTTATTTGTGATTTGGAACTTATCAGAATCCATATTCCTTCCAGCGGTTCTCGACAAGCGCCTGTATCGCCGGTGACATTTTGATCTCATCGGGCCATGAGCGGCTGAATCCTTCGCCGGGTCCTTTTCGCGTGGCATCGATGCCCATCTTGCCGCCGAACCCGATCTGAGGACACGAGTGATCAAGAATATCAAGCGGCCCGTCGGTGATGATGACGTCGCGCTGCGGGTCGACATGGTTCATGACCTTCCAGGTGACTTCGGAGTAATCGTGGATATTGACGTCCTCGTCGCAGACAATGACGAATTTGGAGAGCATGAGCATACCCGTACCCCAGATCGTGTTGATCACCTTCTTGCCGTGGCCGGGATAGCGTTTTTTGATCCTGACGATTACGTTGTTATGGAACACGCCTTCAACGGGCATGTCCATGTCGAGTATGTCGGGCGCGACCATCTGGAGAAGCGGGAGAAATATCCGTTCCGTGGCCTTGCCGAGATAGGCGTCTTCCTGCGGCGGGCGGCCGACCAGCGTGGCCGGATAGATCGCGTCCTTACGGTGAGTGATGGCGGTAATATGGAATACCGGGTACTCATCCGCCTCGGAGTAGTAGCCCGTATGGTCGCCGAAGGGTCCTTCCACCCGGCGCTCATGCGGGTCGACAAATCCTTCAAGCACGAACTCAGCCTCTGCCGGCACCCGAACGTCGACGGTCTTGCACTGGACGACCTCCAGCGGCTTCTTTCTGAGAAAACCCGCGAAGATAAACTCGCCGATGGCCGGAGGGAGCGGCGCGGTGGCGGAATAGATGATAGCAGGATCGCCGCCGATGGCAACCGCCACTTCCATGCGCCTGCCGAGGGCCTCGTACTGCTGATACTGCCGGGCGCCGTCCTTGTGTTTGTGCCAGTGCATGCCCGTGGTCTGATGATCAAAGACCTGCATGCGGTACATGCCGACGTTCGTGATCTTCGTCAGGGGATCGATCGAGCAGACCATGGGGAGCGTGATAAAACGTCCTCCATCGGCCGGCCAGCACTGAAGCACGGGGATTTTGGAAAGGTCCACGTGGTCTCCCGTCAGAACAACCTCCTGACAGGGGGCTTTTTTTACGGTTTTTGGGAAAAATTTGGCGAGTTCGGCAAGCTTCGGCAGTACTCCCAGCTTGTCCATGATTCCGGCGCCCGGACCCGGGAACAGGTTTGTGGGATCGACAAACTCCTTGATCCGCTGGCCGATCTCATCCAGACTTTCGACCTCGAGAGCAAGACACATCCGTTTCATTGAGCCGAATGCGTTGGTCAGTACCGGGAAGGCGGAACCTTTGACCCGCTCGAAAAGGAGCGCTTTATTTGCCGCACCCTTTTCTTTTGATACCCGGTCGGTAATTTCCGCGATCTCAAGCTGGGCGTCCACTTCAGCCTTGATCCTGACCAGTTCGTTGTTTTTTTCGAGGACCGCGATAAAATCTCTTAATGTATCGTATGCCATGGGAATTGGATTCTATCGGAATCACTGGAGATTTGCAATAAAAAACTCCGCGAACTCTTACGAGTTTCCGTACTTTTGCAGCCGGTGCCGGAAGGAGCGGAAGGTCAGTCCGAGCAGTTTTGCCGCATCGGTCTTTACCCCCCCTGTTTTTTCGAGCGCTTTGCGGAGAAACGTTTTTTCGGCGTTTTCCAGCAGGGCCTCAAGGTCCATTCCCGCCTCGGGAATATCGAACGTGACCAGGTCGGCAGAGCCAGAGGGAATTTTCACGGAATCCGGAACCTGATCGAGACGAATAACATCTTCCGGCGTCATGATCATCATTCGCTCTATGGTGTTCTCAAGTTCCCGAACATTTCCCGGCCAATGATATGCCATCAGCGCTTTCATGGCTTCAGCATCGATCATTTTGATCCGCGCCAGTTCAACCTCCTTGCGGACGACTTTCTTGAGAAAATATTCCGCAAGAAGCGGGATATCTTCCTTCCGTTCCCTGAGCGGAGGCAGATGGATGGGGATCACGTTCAAACGATAGTAGAGGTCTTCCCGGAACAAACCCTTGGCAATTTCTGCCAGCAGGTCCCTGTTGCTTGCGGCGATGATATGCACATCCACCTTGATCACTGCGGTACCGCCCACCCGGATGAACTCCCGTTCCTGGAGCACCCGCAGGAGTTTTATCTGGAGCGCCGGCGTTGTGGCGCTGATCTCATCAAGAAAAAGGGTCCCGTTGTGAGCCGCTTCGAAAAGCCCCTGTTTGTTCGATGACGCACCGGTGAAGGCGCCCTTCATGTATCCGAACAATTCGCTTTCAAGAAGGGTCTCGGGCAATGCCCCGCAGTTTACCGTCACGAACGGTCCGTTTTTCCTTGGGCTGTTGAAATGGACGGCTCTTGCCACGAGCTCTTTGCCGGTCCCGCTCTCACCGGTTATCAACACCGTGCTCTTTGTGTCCGAGACCTGTCGGATAAGGGAAAAAACCTTTTGCATCGGCTCGCTTTTCCCGATAAAATTGGCGAATCCCGCCTTCGACTCGATCTCACGCTTGAGAAGGATGTTCTCTTTTCTCAGAGAACGCTTCTCGAGGGAATTGTAAACGATCAACTTCAGTTCATCGACCTTGAAGGGTTTGATGATGTAGTCATATGCCCCGATCTTCATGGCCTCGACCGCGGCCTCGGTGGTTGCAAAGGCGGTGATCATGATCACGACGGTCTCGGGTGAGATCTCTTTGACCGTTTTGAGCACTTCCATGCCATCGGCTCCGGGCATCTTCACATCGGTGATCACCAGGTCGAAGATCTCCGCCTGGACCGCCCGGAGCGCGTCGGCGCCGTTCATTGCCGTCACGACTTCGTGACCTTCCTTGGTGAGCAGGATTGCGAGAAAATCCCGCATGCTCTGTTCATCATCAACAACGAGTATTTTGCTCATATCAATTCCGCCTTTTCCGCGCCTGCTCCGTATTGTTCTTAAGCGTCGTGTAAACCGGCTCCTCAATGATTGGGAGCCTGATGATGAATTGGGTCCCTTTGCCCGGCACGCTTTCCACCGTGATCGTGCCGCGATGGTCCTGGATGATCCGGTAGACGATCGCCAGCCCCAGACCGGTGCCCCCGGTCTTTGTCGTAAAAAAAGGATTGAATATCCTGTCCCGATCGTCGCGCGCGATTCCTTCGCCCGTATCCGCTATAATGATCTCACACCAATCCATGTCATCATGTACTCCGGAAAACGGCCTCGCGGTGATTATTATCTCGCCGCCCTGCGGCATCGCCTGGCAGGCGTTAATAAGCAGGTTCCAGAAGACCTGGCGAATCCGCTGGGGGTCCCCTTGTATTACGACGTGCGGATCCACCTGATGAGTGATGCGGATGTTGCCCGTAAAATCCCTGCTGTTCTTCAACAGCATGATCGTTTCATCAAGCACGGGTGAAAGCTCAATGGTTTCATTCTGAGCGTTCTTGAGACGGGCATATTCCAGAAATTCCATGATGATCGTGTTGAGCCGGTCTGTCTCGCGAACAACGATATCCATAAGTTGTTTGTTGTCGCCTTTGAGGTCGAGTTCGCCCTGAAGCACCTGGATGGAACCGCTGAGCGACGCGAGCGGGTTCCGGATCTCATGGGCGATGCCCGCGGCGAGGCTCCCGACGGTCGCCAGCCGCTCCTTCATGCGTACCTGGTCCTCCATCTCGACCATCTTGGTTATGTCCTGGAAGATAAGGATGATCCCGCGAACGGCGTTGGTATCGTCCTTCAGCAGAGAGGCAGTCATCCCGAGCAGTGCAATACTGCCGTCTTTTTTCATGATCTGCCCATTGAAATGAAATGGGCTCGCTTTCAGCGAGTCAGTATGGCCGAAGATCCCTTTGATGCTGTCCCCGAACACCTGCTGCCAGCGGCTTTTGATCTCATCATAACGGTACCCCGTGATCTCTTCAGCCGCGGGATTCCATGACGCGATGTTGCCCTGCAGGTCCATGGTGACGATACCGCTTCCCACGCTCCGAAGGATATGCTCCTGCAGGACACGGAGATCTTCCAGGTCAATGCTCTTTTCCCGGAGTTCCTTGCGAGTTTTTCTGAGACGCTCGGAAAGGTAGCCGCTCAATAACCCCACGATGTAGAACGAGAGGATATTGATGAACACCTGAAAAAGCACCTGGACTGCTGTGAAGTTCTGGCTCCTGACGAAACCGGGAACGTTATAAAACTGCATATCCAGCATTGCGCCGTACAGAATGCTCGAAAGAGAAGCCGACAGATAACCACCCCGACGGTACAGAATAATACTTGAAGAGATGATCGTCAGATGGTAGAGGAGCGAAAAACCGCTGTCGATGCCTCCGGTAAGATGGGTGAGAGCGGTAACGAGAAGAATATCGACCGACGTCTGAAGATAGGCGAGGAGGGAAAAACGCTTTGTCGTTTTAAGAAGGTACCAGTAAACAACGGTGAGGCAATAGACGGAGAGCAAAAAATAGTATACGTACGCGGTATTAAACGGGTAAATAGCATAGTGCCGTTGAAAAAAAATAAGTGTCCCGACCAGAAAGGTCGCGAGCACTACCCTGCTCCAGATAAGCCACTTTATGCGTATCGTGTATTCTTCTTTTGAATACTCTTGTGTCACGTGAGGTATTAACCCGCAGCCGCGCCCATCTGGAATATCGGCATGTACATGGCGACGATCACGAAACCGACCGTGATGCCCAGAAAGATCATCAGCATGGGCTCAAGCAGGGAGGTGAGCGCCGCCACCGCGGAATCCACCTCATCATCGTAGAAGTCAGCGATCTTGTTCAGCATGTTGTCGAGCGCGCCCGTCGCCTCACCGACCGAGATCATCGAGACGACCATTGAGGGGAAGACCTTTGCCCTTCCCAGGGGCTCAGCAAGCGTTTTTCCTTCGCTCACGCTCTGCCGGGTGGCGAGGATCGCTTCTTCCACAACCTTGTTGCCCGCGGTCCTCGAAACGATCAACAACCCTTCAAGGATGGGGACCCCGCTGGTAAGCAGCGTACCGAGGGTGCGCGTAAACTTGGCAACCGCAACCCGCTGGATCAGTGAACCCGCAACGGGTACTTTTAAGGCAAAGGCATCCGTCAATCTCCGGCCATTTTCGGTTTTTCTGAATTGTTTGAGACCGATAAAGAAAGCGACCAGGCTGACGAGAAGGACCAGCCCGCCCCAGCCTTTCAAGAAATTGCTGACCGCCATCACAACGCGGGTGGGGAAAGGCAGCTGCATTTTTGCTTCGACAAATATGTTGGCCAGCATGGGGACGACGACAACCAGCAGCAGGGAAACCACGGCAACCGCCACGAACAGGATGACCGAGGGATAGATCATCGCCGATTTGATCTGGCCCTTGATCTTCGCGAACTTTTCCATAAAAGCTGCGAGCCGGCCGAGAATGGTGTCCAAAATACCGCCCGCCTCTCCGGCGGCAACCATATTGCAATAGAGATTGTCAAAGATCTTGGGGTGTTTCTTGAGCGCATCGGCGAAGGTCGCCCCGCTCTCCACATCGGACCTGACCTGGTTTACCGTCTTTGCAAGCGTTTTGTTTTCCGTCTGGTTGCCGAGGATATCAAGACACTGCACGAGCGGCAATCCCGCATCGATCATGGTCGCCAACTGACGGGTAAAGATCACGATATCCTTATCTTTAACTTTTGGAGCGCCGAAACTCAACTTGAGCTCTTTCGGCTTGGCGGTTACATTGATCGGCTGAATATTCTGCTTTCGAAGAAGCGCGAGAACGTCTTCCTTGCTGTTTGCGGAAATTTCGCCCTTTTGGACAGATCCCTGCCGGGTTTTGCCTTCCCAAGTAAATACGCTTGTTGCCATTTTTCACCTCGAAATTATATTTAGCAGCAACCTATCGACTCAGCGGTATTCCTTCTGGACCTTCTGCCCTCCTCCGAGACCGGAGCGCCCAAGCATTTGAGTGAGTTCGTCCGGGTTCGACGAACGGCCGATACAGTCTTCATACGAAATTATTTTTTTGGTATAGAGTTCATACAGAGACTGATTAAGGGTCATCATGCCGAACTTTGACTGGCCGGTCTGCATAATGGAATAGACCTGATGGATTTTGTCCTCCCGGATAAGGTTCCGGATAGCGACATTCGGGATCATGACCTCCAGAGCGAGAATTCTGCCTCCGCCTATCTTCGGTATGAGCTGCTGGGACATGACGCCTTCAAGAACGAACGAAAGCTGTGCCCTGACCTGGGATTGCTGGTGAGGCGGAAAGACATCAATGATACGATTCATCGTCTGCGCAGCGGAGTTCGTATGGAGTGTCGCGAACGTAAGATGTCCTGTTTCCGCTATGGTCAGGGCCGCTTCAATGGTTTCGAGATCGCGCATTTCTCCCACGAGCACGACATCGGGGTCCTGCCGGAGAATATATTTCAAGGCGTCCTTGAACGATTTGGTGTCAGCGTTTACCTCCCGCTGATTTACCAGGCATTTTTTATGCGGGTGGAGATACTCGATCGGATCTTCGATGGTGATGATATGTTCCTGACGCTCGCTGTTTATCTTATCGATCATCGAGGCGAGTGTCGTCGACTTGCCGCTGCCCGTGGGCCCGGTGACGAGAACGAGTCCTCTCGGTTTTTTACAAAGGTCGGAGACTATTTCCGGAAGACCCAGCTCCTGGAACGTTTTGATCTTGAAAGGAATGGTCCTGATCGCAGCAGCCACGGCGCCGCGCTGCACAAACATATTTGCGCGAAAGCGGGACAGGTTCTTAACGCCGAAGGAGAGGTCGAGTTCGCTGTTCTCTTCAAACTTGTGCTTCTGGGCATCGGTGAGGATGCTGTAACAGAGGTCCTTGGTCTGAGAGGCGCTCAGGGGTTCCAATCCGGGTATCAGTTTTATCTTGCCGTCAACGCGGATCGACGGCGGAATCCCCGTGGTAATATGGAGGTCGGATGCGCCTTTTTCTATCATAAACTTGAGCAGATCGTGCAGGTTGGCCATAGGAAGAACCCCTTTTTTTGAATACTATTTTATACTTCACGCTCTCGACGTCCGCTAATTTTTATCAGGGAATGTGTTCTCAACCACTTCTTCCAGCGAAGTCAATCCAGCCTTCACTTTCAACAGTCCGCTCGCCCGAAGGGTCTTCATTCCTCCGTTGACGGCCGCTTTTTTGAGATCGAAGACCGATGCGCCTTGCAGGATGAGCTCCTTGATCTCGTCCTTGAGAGGCATGACCTCGTAGAGCGCCACCCTGCCCTTATACCCGGTCTGATTGCAAATTTCGCAACCTTCGCCCCGGTAGCTTACGATGGACTTGGCCTCTTCCGGATCGAACCCCGCGTCGATAAACGTCTCAACCGGCAGTTTTTGCGGCTTCTTGCAGTTCTGGCAGGCCTTCCGTACAAGCCGCTGGGCAACGATAAGGATCACTGCCGAAGAAACCAGGAACGGCTCAACACCCATGTTGAGCAGGCGGTTGATGGTGCTTGGGGCATCATTGGTATGCAGCGTGGAGAGCACGAGGTGGCCGGTAAGAGCTGCCTTGACCCCGATCTCCGCAGTTTCATAGTCACGGGTCTCTCCCACCATGATGATATCCGGGTCCTGACGGAGAAAGGAACGGAGCGCAGCGGCAAAGTTGAGCCCGATCTCGTCCTTCATCTGGACCTGATTGATGCCCATGAGGTTGAATTCCACCGGGTCCTCAGCGGTCATGATATTTTCGGAATCGGTATTCAGTTCGCTCAGCGCCGAGTAAAGGGTCGTGGTCTTGCCGCTTCCCGTCGGGCCCGTCACCAGCACCATGCCGAACGGTTTCCCGAGGGCCTCCTTAAAATCCACCAACTGGTCCTCATCAAAGCCAAGCTTGGTCATGTCGAGCTGAAGATTCGACTTGTCGAGCAACCGCATGACGATCTTTTCCCCGAAGAGGGTCGGAAGGACGGAAACACGGAAGTCCATGACCTTGTTCTTGCTCATCTTGAGCTTGATCCTGCCGTCCTGCGGAAGTCTCCGCTCGGCGATGTCGAGGGACGACATGATCTTGATACGGGAAATGATCGCATTCCTGATCTTGAGGGGAAGACCCATGACCGTTTTCAGCACGCCGTCGAGCCGGTACCGCACCCTGAACTTTTTCTCGTAGGGCTCAATATGGATGTCGCTCACGCCCGCCTTTGCCGCCCGGAGCAGAATACCGTTCACGAGTTTCACGATCGGCGCTTCAACTTCTCCCGACAACGCGTCCAGCTTTTCATCTTCAATGACCTCGAGTTCATCGACTGCGCCATGAACGAGGTTATCGAAATCATCGACGTCAACCTCTCCGCCGGTATCGATATCATCGACAAAAGCGTTTTCATCGACCGATTCGTCCATCGCATAATCTTTGGCGTCCAGGGAGATCTTTTTCTCTTCCCGGGGTTGTGCCGCTTGTGCAATCCCGCCGCTTTTGGCGGCAACGAGGGACTTGGCGCCGGAGCCGTAATATTTTTTGACCGCTTCAACAATCGCGCCTTCGGTTGCCACAACCGCCTCGACATTATAGCCGGTCATAAATTTGATGTCGTCAATGGCGAATATATTGGAGGGGTCGACCATGGCGATGGTGATCGTGGCGCCGGCGCGATTGATCGGCATGATGCGATATTTCTGGGCTACTTCCGCGGGAATATGTTTTATGACGGCGGGATTGATCTCAAATTTGCTCAAGTCGACATAGGGGACGCCATACTGTTTGCTCAGGAACGTCATCAGTTTGTCTTCCTGCACAAACTGCATCTTCACCAGGATAGAGCCAAGCCTGCCGCCCTGGCTTTTCTGCGACGCGAGCGCTTTCTGCAACTGGTCTTCCGTGATCAGACCCGACGATACCAGCATCGAGCCGAGTCTTCCAGACATCGCCATAAGGGCTCCCTTAAAAATAAAAAATTATATTCTTTATATTACTTGAATAATGAATGCATGTCAAGACGCCAGACATTCTTTCCCCCGATTTTATAATGTGTTATCGTATCTGCCTGGCAAGTGCGTTCTTCATGACCAGGACCGGCGCTTTCCCCCCGGTCCATATTTCTAAGGCGATAACACCCTGGTATAAAAGCATGCCGAGACCGGATAGTCTCTTGGCGTGCCGCTTCTTTGCCACATTCAAAAGTGCGGTTTCCGGAGGGTTATAGACAAGATCACAAACGAGATGATTTCTCGTGACGAACTTTGCGGGTATCGGCAGGGGGTCCGTTTTCTTAAGACCGAGCGGAGTGGCATTGATCAGACAATCGGCATCAGCCGCATGTTCCGAGAGCGACTCCTGTCCTATGGTTATTGCCGGCACCCCGGTCTTTTCCCGGATATCATTCGCGAGCACAGATGCTTTTCGGGCATCAAGGTCTCGAAAGACGATCTCAGCAGCGCCGGCAAGCGCCAGACTGAAGCTCACGGCGCGGGCCGCACCGCCCGAGCCGATGAACAGAAATTTTTTCCCTTTAGGATCCAGATCCCCATGCTCCCTGAGAGACCGCAGGAACCCTCTGCCGTCGGTATTGTGGCCGATCAGCCGCCCTTTTCTGATCTCGATTGTATTCACCGCGCCGATCAGCCGCGCCTCTTCAGAAAGTTCATCAAGAAAGGCAAGCACGCGTTCTTTGTGCGGGACCGTGACGTTCACTCCGCGGAGACCGAGAGGAACTATTGCTCGCACGGCATCCGCCAGGCCCCCGGGAGGGACCGCAAAGGGCACGTAGCAGGCATCCATACCGAGTTTTTTGAATGCGCTATTATGCATCCCCGGCGAGAAGGTGTGCTCCACAGGGTGTCCGAATATGCCGTAGATCGACGTCTTTCCTGAAATCATCAGAAGCGCCTCCCCTTACCACGCAGCACGTTGACCAGTTCACTGAAGGTATCTGCTTTCAGTACCCTGACAGAGAGCGCCTGCTCCAACTGTGCGAGTTGCATGTTGTCAAGGAACAGGTCTTCATCTTCCTTCAGCGCACTGGAGGGTATCAGAACGAGGTCTCCCAGACGCTTACCCTTGAGCGCCCGGAGAATGTCCTGTCCTGTCAAGAGCCCTGCAACCGTAACCGAAGGCCCGAAAAAACCGTTCTGCGCGATCACCAGTCTGATTGTTGGTCCTTCAACCGTTCTGAACCGCTCAAGGGCGTGTTTGAGAATACGGCCGAATGATACCCCGGTAACCAGGGTCAATTTCATCGGCGTCGTTTTTATCGGGATCCGGGTGCGTGATACATCACGCAGAAATTCGGACACCATGCCCACGCCGTTCTCTCTCTGGGGAAGTTCCTCGTAAAAAGACAGCCGGGGGAACGGCTCTCCCGCCTTGATGAAGAATTCATCAGAAGCAAAAACAAGCCGGGTCCCGAGCTGTCGTTTGAACCGAGACCCGAGTTTGGCAATACGTTCGATCACCGCACGCGCCTCGGACCGGGTAAACGACCTGAGGCGAAATAACGTTTTTCTGAATGACGTTATTCCAACCGGGACTACTGCTATGGAAGCGACCGCCGGGAAAAGACCGGACAGATCGTCCAGCGTCTTCTGCAAGCGATCGCCGTCGTTGATCCCGGGGCACAGAACGATCTGCGTATGCATCATAATTCCGCCCGAGGCCAGACGCTTCATGCTCGCCAGGATATCAGGCGCCTTCCTGTTTCCCAGCATGAAGGTACGGAGCGGGTGGTCCGTGGTATGAACGGAGATATAAAGCGGAGACAACCGCTCACGAAAGATCCTCTCCCAGTCATTTTCTGAAAGGGCGCCGAGCGTAATATAATTTCCGTGCAGGAAAGAAGCCCGGAAGTCGTCGTCCTTTACATACAGGCTTTTCCGGCAACCGGCCGGCATTTGATCGACAAAGCAGAAGATGCACCGGTTATGGCACCGGGTGATGCGGAACGGAGAGAACTCCAGCCCGAGGTTGTCGTCAGGGTCTTTCTCAATAAGGAGCTTTTTGGCCTTGCCGTCCTTTGTATGAAACGCAATAACGATACGTTCTTCAGCGACCCAGAAACGGTAATCGATAACGTCATGGACGTCTTTCCCGTTCAAAGAGTCAAGCACGTCCCCCGCTTGCAAGCCCAGTTCTTCAGCAATACTGCCCGGCAGGATATGTTCGATCTCGAGCAATCAGGGTCTCTTCTTGGAAGCGAACATGAAATCAACGTACCCGTTTATCTGCACCATCGCCTCATCGGAAACCTGACGCAATTTCCGCAACATCATGATTTCATCGATGCTCAGGATCTTTTCCAGGTAACTGGTCTGTTCTTCGGACAGCGGAAATTTTCGCTTTCCCCGCTTGAACTTCGCCTGCGATGGGGAAAGGAAAAATCCTTTGACCTCGTCCGGGACCTTTTCCTGGTGGGCCGCAAGAACGAGCATGGACTTGTCCAGCCCCAGCTTGTTCGCGATCACCATGAGCGTCGAGTCCTTCGGTATGTGCCCTTTATTGATCGTGACCCGCAGAAGCTCAGGGCTGATGCCGAGCACTTTCGAAGCGTCCTTAAGATTTTTGAAGCCTTTCTTTTCCAATGCCTGTCTGATCATATCAGATATCTTCATTCACGACCTCCGTGTAAAAGTATCAATGCACTATCAGCTGACGATCCGGGTTCCGCGCACGATGTACTGTATTCCTGAAACCAGCGTGAATACGGCCGTTGTCCAGTGCAGGACGTGTGTCCCCGCCGGCTCTTTGCCGAATGCCTTCAGGAGCAGCGATAGCGTTACCACGAGCAGCTGCAACACCGTGGTGGCCTTGCCGATGAACGATGGCTTGGCCTTCAAATCGTGCCCCAAAAAATAGATAACAAGGCTGCCAAGGATCAGGATCACATCCCTGCTCACCACAATTATGACGAGCCACACCGGGAGCATCTTGAGCAGCACCAGGGTCACGAACGCTGAAAGAATAAGCAATTTATCCGCGATCGGATCAAGAAGCGCGCCCAATTCCGTTATGGAGTTGGTAACTCGCGCGATCAATCCGTCGAGCGCATCGGTCACGCAAGCAGCGACGAAAACAGCGAGTGCCGACCGGTAATAATCGTAGATCATTAAATTAATAAAAAACGGGATGAGGACAATTCTGATGAGAGTGATATAGTTAGGAAGGTTCATCGCCACCCCGTTAAACACGGTTAATGAGAACAAATATAAACATATTTATTTGTATTGTCAACCTTTACTTTTTGTTTATTTGTTCACATTAGTTTTTGGACAGGGTTTGATGTGATGTATTATCCTGTAATGCAGGGATGGCTGCCGGTTTGTGAAAAAGTCAGTCCATGCGTCATTGAACAGGTTGCAAGATGGAAGGTGGAATTCCTGCGTTAAAGATGGGGGGTTATATTACCCTATTGTTAAATTAGACCGTCATTCCGGGCTCGACCCGGAATCCAGTGGTTTATGCAGGTTTTTCCTGGAATTCCGCTTCCGCGGGAATGACGCTTAGATGACGTCTTTTCAATTTATTTATGCAAGCCTCAAGAATGCTTTTCCAAACCCGTTCATTACTGAGAATGTTCCCTCTTCAAAATAACAGGCGCTTAAAACTTATAATTCACCCCGATACTGCATGCGGTCTCATCCACGAGCCTTACTTCAACATTAACGCTCAAGTGTCTTGGTACGATGTTAATATCGGCGCCAAGAAAAGCACCGAGGTTTTTGTCGGCATCAGCATTTACTGTTTCATCGTAAGAATAAGGAACACCGCTGGTTCTGCCGCTCACGCTGGTTTCGTTCTCCAGGTTCATATCTGAATACTTGACGCCGAGATAGGGACCGATCGGTCCAAAAAACTGCTGCGCATACAGGGCACCTTGCCACTCCTCGACGTTGGTCTTTGTTTCATAGGAGGACGGGGTTTCGAAAAACGCCCTGTCAAGGCCGTTGACGCTGTAGTTTCCGCTGACTGTATAGGTCAGATACTGGATATCACCCATGATCTTTAAACCACTGGAGAACTGATAAAAGCCTAATTTGGCACCGCCGCCCCATGCAAAATCGGCTTCTCCATCAAATTCCAGGTCCCGGTCAGTACCGGCTGCTACCACATGATTTGCTTTCCACAGTACATCCGCGATCCCCATTTTGAGAAAAAGATCCAGGTCTATGTCCTGATGAAATCCAAAGGTGCCTTTTACAAGGACGCGGTTGGACTCCATCTTGAAATCATTGATGCTGCCACCTGAGGCAGGAAAGGATGTGGTGGTGATGGCCCCGTTTACATTCCTCGTCCTGTCGCCGCTATTTATGCTCAGGTCCCTGTTGAATACCCTTTCGTACTCCACGCCGACGGAAACCTCCCCTCCCCCTCCCTGGCTTGAGGCGATATTCCCGATTGTGGATGCATCTGCGGTAAAAGGCAGGCTTACTAATGCAATTAATCCGAACAAGATTGCAGGTATTGTCTTCCTGGTCATTTATACTCTCCTCTACCAGAAGTAAATCAACTACTCCGCCGCACGCGACGGGGTAGTTGATACAGATTCAGCTGATACCTTCGCGCACATTGAGAACATGATACACAAAACGATTTAATTAATACTCACAAAAGTCGATGTTTTGTTTTTGGAGCCGTTTGGCGTGGTCACCTCAACCGTCACCGTTGTCGAATCAGCAGTCGTGTCTACCGGAACACTCACGGTAAATTCAAAAAATGTTGGCCCAACCGGAATGAAATTATCATCAACAACGTATTCCGACGGGATTACGGTTATTACATTTGTGGTGGCTGTCGTGTTTGTTGGTGCCGATGCAATTGTGGATGCCGTCGCTATTATCTTAGTCCCACCTTGGAGTTTATTTAAATTATAATCTCCAACGATTATTTTGAATGAACCACTGCTTCCCTTGGTAATGCCTGTTGTGGGGGCAACTGCAAAATCGTCCTTATTGAAGGTTGCACTGCAGGTGGAAGCAATATCCGTGGTAAGGTTATAACATTTGTTAGCGTCAGGTTGAGGAAGAAATACTGGTCCGCCGCTGATGACGATCGGAGCAGTTTCCCAAATCGTTTTGCTCTGTTCGCATCCCGATGTTTGGCAGTCAGGACCATCCCACTTCACATTAGGGCCATCAAACGAGCCATTATGATTTGTGTCTATATAGAGTTCAAACGGGTGTCCAAAGGTCTGTCCGTCATCTCTTACTCCATCGTCATTCACATCATAGAACGGGTCACCCGGTATGTCTACAAATCCTTCAGATCTGTTCCCACCAGGTTTCCCGGTATCAGTGCATTTTTCGCCTTGCTGTACATACCCCGCGTACCCGCCCGCTGTTCCTCCATCGCATTCACAGATGATGGAATTACCATACGGGCATTTGTCGTTTTTATAAGAACGGGTAAACAGTCCGTCGAGGTTCTCATCGAGGAATGTTTCCTCACCCTTCGTGGCTGCGATGATTGTGCACCATCCATCCCTCGGGTTATAGGTACGACTACCGTACGTACGATAGGGTTCATTGTCTCCATCAAAATACCGGGAAAGAGCCTCTCCTGCCAAAACGCGCAATACATCCTGGGGAATGGGATCCTGGGTCCTGAAAACAACATTAGCCTCGCCGGTGTCGCCCGGAGTACTATCAATGCCGCTCACGTTGGTACCAGTTACTCCTCCCGTTATTCCCTGAGCGTCAATGGCCCCTGATTCTGCATAGAAGGAAACGGATGTCCCGTTCATCACATTATAGTTTCCGAACCGGTCGCCCAAGAATGCCATAACTGTGGATTGAAGGCCCGACCAGCTAAGTCCTTCAAGATTAACAGGCGTCCTGGCTATGTTAAAGTGAGCCGCAGACGGGACACCGCCGCCGATGGATATCGGGGTTGCGGACGAAGATATCGGAACGCCGTCAATCAAAGTGGTAGCAACAATAGTGACTGTCCCGGCTATTGATCCGCTGTGCAGTATAACCGTTACATTGCCGCTTACCGTTACGGCAGTGGCTGTATTGGGTGTTGAATCTATCTCGCCTATATACTCTCCGCCGTTCGGACCAGCCATCGTAAAGCTGACCGATGCGCCATCAACGGGGCTTCCGTTCAGATCGCTCACCAGAAACGTGATGAAAGAGATCTCCTCTCGACCCACGCCTTTTATCCCTATGATCGAGGGAGTGGCTGATATGAACTGTATACTGCCTGTTGCAACTGCTCCTCCGGGAACAGTTCCGACAGTAAGGGTGGTATTGTTGAAGCCGAAAATCGATGTGGCGGTGATTGTAACAGCACCTGAAATACTACCCGCGGTAAATGTCGTGGTTGCGACCCCGTTGGCGGTAGTTACTGTTGAGTTGGACAAACTGCCATAGTCAGCGGAACTCAGGGAAAAAGTGACTGCGGTCCCATCAGGGACCGGGTTGCCATCGCTATCATTTACGGCGACGGTAATCGTTGAGGTTCCGTTAACGGTTATGGAAGACGGGGTTGCAACAACCGCTATATTTTCATTGGGTCCCGCGCTGCCACCGCCTCCGTCGCTGCTCCCGCCTGACTTCTTACTGCACGAGGCCAAAGACAAAAATAATATGATCAGCGCTCCAACTATCAGAGTGATCTTAAAAAATGACATTCTACCTTTCATTGTCCCCTCCTGTTTATAAATCCATTAAATAGTTATTGTGATTAAAGAAACGTCATTGAGATTTATTGCCGGATGCGTTGTCCTGCTAAGATTCATTGTATTAAATATCATTGCCTTGAGGATGTCAAGAAAATATTATCAACAGCGGAACGATATGAGGCGCTATCAGATTTCGAAAAAAAGATAACTAAAGTGTTGCATGAGTTACGAAATAAAATCCGATGATATGTGGAGCCATCTGCCGGAGTCGAACCGGCGACCTACTGATTACGAATCAGTTGCTCTACCAGCTGAGCTAAGATGGCCTGAGGAGATAAAGGAATTGAGTAAAACAAACTGAACAAGCGTTGTTTATACAACATTATCTCATTTGCGTCAAGAAAATCTTTCGGAATCTAACTGTACAGCTTATGACATCCATAGCGCGGCCTCTGGCTGCAAACCAATCCCCCCTCACCTCGATCCTCTCCCTCCCCCGATAAGAGCATTCGAGGGCAGGCTCTATGATTGAGGATGCAAACCGCCCTTATCACCATTCTCCCATTGTCTTTCTTATGCAGGTACGCTATACTCCCTTTCCATGAGCACGAGCAATAATTCAAAAACCACTTTTTATATTATCGACGGCAATTCCTATATTTACCGGGCGTTTTACGCAATACGGGGGCTCAGCAATTCTGCCGGTTTGCCGACGAACGCGGTCTTTGGTTTTGCGAACATGCTCTTAAAAGTAATCAAGGACAAAGCGCCGGCATTGCTTGCCATCGTGTTCGATCCCAAGGGTCCGACCCGCAGACATGGTGAATACAAGGAATACAAGGCCCACCGGCCTCCCATGCCCGGAGACCTCATCCCCCAGATCCCTTATATCCACAAACTGGTGGAGGCCTTCCGCATCCCGGTTTTCGTGATCGAAGGTCAGGAGGCCGACGATGTGATCGCCACCCTCGCCCGAAATGCGGAATCGCATGGCATGGATATCACCATCGTCACGGGTGACAAGGACCTCCTCCAGCTCGTGGGACCCCGGATAAAGGTGTATGACACGCTCAAGGACAAGGTCTACGAGCCCGCGGATGTGGAAGAGCGCTTCAGCGTGCCGCCCGACCGCGTGGTCGAGATCATGGGCCTCATGGGCGACGCATCGGACAATATTCCCGGCGTGCCCGGCATCGGCGAGAAGACCGCACAGGTCCTGATCAGGCAGTACAGGACCATTGAAAACCTGCTCGCCCACACGCACGAGATCACCAAACCGAAGTTGAAACAATCGCTCATTGAATACGCGGACCTCGCGCGCCTGAGCCGCGAACTGGCGATCCTGCATACCGATGTGCCGATCGAGATCAGCTATGACGACCTGAAGCTCAAGGCACCTGACGGTCCTGCCCTGCTCAGGATCTTAAAAGAACTCGAATTCACCGCATTGCTGAAGCACGTCATCCAGGAACCCGAACAGGACGTGGAATATCGCACGATCCTTGAGGAAAAGGATCTTCAGGACCTGATTCGCGCCCTTTCCTCAACGGACGAATTCTGTTTTGATACCGAAACCACATCGCTCGATGCCATGCAGGCCGAACTGGTCGGGATCTCGTTTTCCATCCGGCCCCACCAGGCATATTACCTGCCGCTCGGCCACCGCTACCCTGGCGCTCCAAAACAGATCAGCCTCGAACACGCGCTGGACGCGCTCAAACCGGTCATGGGAGATCCCGCGATCCGGAAGATCGGGCAGAACATCAAATACGACCTGCTCGTGCTCGGGCATTATGGGATACCGGTAAAGGGCATCTCCTTCGACACCATGATCGCGTCCTATCTCCTGAACCCGGGCAAGGCCTCCCATGGGATGGACGCGCTTGCGCTCGAGTATCTTAATCATAAGACCATCACGTATGCCGACGTCACGGGGTCAGGGAAAAAGCAGATCGGATTTGCCGAAGTTGATGTGCAGACCGCGACCCGCTACTCCGGTGAAGACGCGGACATAACGCTCCGGCTGAAACAAACGCTCGCCCCCCTGCTTCGGGAGCAGGACCTGGAAAGGCTTTTCTCTGACATGGAGATGCCTCTCATGGAGGTCCTGGTCGACATGGAGCGCGTCGGCGTGAAGATCAATGCCGAATATCTTTCGCTCATGTCGAAGAAGCTGGGAATTGACATGGCGGGCATCGAAAGGAGCATTTACGAACTGGCAGGAACGGAATTCAACATCAATTCTCCGAAGCAGCTCGCGGAAATCCTGTTCGTGAAATTAAAACTTACGCCGACCAAGAAGACCAAAACCGGATTCTCGACCAATGTGGACGTGCTCGAAGCTCTTGCTCCCCTTCATCCCCTGCCGGCGGAGATCCTCAAATTCCGCACGCTTTCGAAGCTCAAGTCGACCTATATCGACGCGCTGCCATTGATGATCAACCCGAAAACGGGCAGGCTCCACACCTCGCTCAACCAGACCGTGACCGCGACCGGCAGACTTTCAAGCAGTGAACCGAACCTTCAGAACATCCCCATACGCACCGAAGTGGGACGGGAGATCAGAAAGGCATTTATCGCCGAACACGGCGCGAGCCTGCTCTCCGCCGATTACTCCCAGATCGAGCTGCGCGTCCTCGCCCACATGAGCAAAGACCCGGCACTGATCAAGACCTTTCAGAATGATGAAGACGTCCACACCCGGACCGCCTCGGAGATCTTCGGGCTCACCCCTGAAGAGATCACGCCCGAGATGCGGCGCAAGGCCAAGGCGGTCAATTTCGGCATCATCTACGGCATATCGGCGTTCGGCCTGGCGCAGGACATCGGGGTCTCGAATGCCGAGGCAAAGCGATACATAGACAATTATTTTGCCAGATATCCGAAAGTCCGCGAGTTCATAGACAGGACCATCAGGGACGCGACGACGAACGGCTACGTCTCAACGCTCTTTAACCGGCGCCGCTTCATCCCCGAACTTGCGTCATCCACGGTGGCGGTGCGGAATTTCGGTGAGCGTATGGCGGTCAATACGCCCATTCAAGGGACCGCCGCCGACCTTATCAAGCTGGCAATGATCAATGTACAGAAGCGGATCACGCGGGAAAGCCTCCAATCAAAAATGATCCTCCAGGTGCATGATGAGCTGGTATTCGAAGTGCCGGACCGGGAGAGAGAACCGATGAAAAAGCTGGTCAAGGAAGAAATGGAAGGAGTGCTCGCGCTTTCAGTCCCGATCAGGGTGGATATGGGCGTGGGCAAGAACTGGGATGAAGCGCATTGAAACCGCATAGCGCAAAGAGCATGGCGCAGAGCGTAAAAGCTTTAAACCCGTTGCCCCATGCGCCATGCCCTATGCTCTTTGCGGTTCCTACTTGAATTCAAACCGATACTTGATATCAGCCCCGTTGTTCCCCGTCTCGTTCCGTTCACCCACGACTGAAAAATGCCTGTTCAGCAGGTACTCCATCCGGAAAAGCTGCTCCGGGGCCGTAGCGCCTACGTTTGACGAGTAGGTGGCATAAAGCTTGTTCCGCACGAGTTCCTTGCCCACGGTGACCCGCGGCACAGAGGTATCGCTTTTGCCGACGTAGGGATCAACCTGAAAACGATCAAGCCCGGTCAGTCTTTTTGCATTACGCTCAATAACGTCCTGGAATTGGCCGGTGGCGAATGAAGTGGCCTCGCCCACCCCCACGCCGGTTTCCTTGCCTTTGAGTTCTGATCCGGTTTTTCCCAGCGTCAGCAGCGCCAGAATATCGGTGTCAATAAGCGAAGGCTCGGAAATATAGGTGATTACCGCATGCTCGGCGGTGCCCGTGACCGCGAGCCGGATCTTGTATTCGCGCACCTGTGTTTCCGCCTGAATGTCCAGCACGGGGTTCATCCGGTTGGGATCAACGAAATCCACGGAAGCACGGAGTATCTTGAATTCGTTCTTACGGAAATACACGACCCCGCTCCGGGCCTCGATCCTGCCCAGGAGCTGAGGATGGTTGACCGTTCCCCGGAGAAACACATCCACAGCGAGAGGCATTTTAGCGAGATTGTTCTGGAACAGGATGTTGTTTTCTCCATGGAATCGGATATTGACCTGCGTATCCCCGATCCATGCCACCTCGGTCTTCTTTTTCTGGTACAGACCTCTGCCGATATCAACGAGCATGCTTTTCCACTCCACCCGCTTATCGTACCTGGAGCGTATGATCGTGATGTCGCCGGCGAGGGACTGCTCGGACGCGTCGCCGTCATAATACAGCTCTCCGGAAAGTGTCGAGGTGAGTCCTTCGGGATAGCGGACCGTCACATTATCCACGGATGCTTTTGCGGAGAAATCCTGAAGTTGCAAGCCGGAAAGCTGCGCCCATCCCGATGCGCTCAGCGTGCCGCCTCCCACCTCGCCGGACAAGGAGTCCGCAACGATCCTGCCTTGCTCGAAGACGATCTTGCTGTTCAACGCGGTGAACCGCTGCGGGATGTCCTTAATTTTGATCTCACCGTTCCGCAACAGCAGCTCTCCGGTAATGTCAGGGTTCTTCCAGGTATCCTTGATCCCAAACTTCACCTCGGCAACACCAGCTGCGTGCTCCACCTCACGGTAGAGCAGTTTCAGGAGTGATAGATTCGCCGTGCCTTTCAGGGCGATGTCTATTTCCTCCATGGGCCGGACCCAGCCGGTGATGCCGAACCGGGTGTCGGCGCCGACGAAATTCAGCGCCTTGACCGATATTTTGCTGCCTTCCACAGATAACTTTACCTCTGAATCGTTATCGATCCGATAATCACCGATGAAGAGGCGTAACTTTTTGAAGATCGCCTCTCCCGAGATCGTCGACAGATCAAGTCCACGGCCCTGCGCCCTCAGCACGCCTTCAGCGGCCACCTTCACCCGATCAGCGAGCCCCTTTTTATCGAGCATGGATAAAGGGTCGAAGTCATCGGTAAGAATCTTTACGTCAGCGGTCCAGGGGTATGGCGTGTGAAGCGTCCAGCGCATAGTCAGGTTCACACGGTCTCCGGGCAGCCCTGTTTTGCAAAATATCACCCCGTCCCGGATAAACGCAATCGCATGTATCCCGCCCATCGAAACCTGGTGGTAGGACAGCGCTTCAACAGTAAGCGAAGCCCTGACCACAGGCAGGGTAAAGGTTCCCGAGGAGTGAATATCGAGATTGCCCTCACCGGCGATCGGCAAATCCTTTAGCCGGTCGACTTCGGACAGGTCGATCCCCCTGCTTTCAAGATCAGCGGAATATTTCCCGTCATGAAACCCGATCCATCCGGTCGCCTTCACCATTCCCCGCTCTTTGTAGAGCACAACCTGAGGAAAGGCGATCCTGCCGTTGGTGAGCGACGCCGTGACCGCCCCCCGGACAAAGGATTCCCCATATGCGCTGCCTGCATCAAGGGTGAGATGCCCGTTCCCCGAATAATTCTGCGCAGTTCCGCTGAACGTCAGCTCGCCGGTTGCGGAAAGCACGAGCGGCAGTTGTTTATAGAACATTGCCACAACGTTCACGACATTTGACCGAAGGACACGGAGTCGAGCTGAATAGACCGGTTCTTTGCCGTTCAGGTCCACGGAGCCGGAAAAAATATATCGGGATGACTGCTCGGCGATGTCCACGGATGAGAGCAGTATCTTCTTATGCTCATACTCTATCCTGCCGGCTATGGAGCTGATGAGGACGCCCCGCACGGTCACGGGACCCGCGGAAAGGCTGCCGTCGAAACGGGGCGAGTCGAGTTTGCCGGAAAGACGTCCGGTTACCTTGACCGGGCCCTCAAACGGCAGACCGGTCAGAATCGAAATGGTCCTTCCTTTCCCCGAGGACGCGGCGCTGAGAAGCGCGTCGAAGCCCTTTGCCGTGTCCGCACGTCCGTCACCATGCAGCGCCAGGTCGCCGGCGAGGATATCCAGACGCCGTATTTCCAGTCCTTCCCTGCTGGCGCCAAGTGCGGCGTCGATGGAGTCGATGACGAGGTTTGCCCCGCCCTTCGTGAGTTTCCACTGACTGCCGGAGATCGTGACGCTCTTGTCCCGATAGGAGAACGACAGGGCACCGTTCCGAAGCACATATTCTCTGACAGGAATTGCGGATATTTTCAGGTTTCCCTCTACGACCGGATCGGACAGTTTCCCCCGGACCAGCGCCTGCACTTCGAAGAGAGAGTCCTTTTGCTTCTTGACCGGTTTCAGGACATCAAGAAACCGACCGATGGTCTGCGGACCCGATCTGCCCGTGATCTTGAGATCAAGCGGTGATTCCTGCGACAACCCGGCGTCTCCGGATACGGTGAATACAGCGTCCGTCGTTGACAGCTCGGCCGTATCCATATGGATCCGGCCCCGGTCGTATTTCATGGTTGCCATGACCTTGCCCATTATCTCAGGATAGACGGGAGTCGAAATGCGGATGAGGCCGCTCTTGATGCTGGTGGTGAACCGGTCTTGCGAAAGATAAACCCTGGTGGTCACATTGAGATCGCTCAGGGTGTACTGAGCTGAAGTCATCTTGTCCTTATACTCGATCCGGCCCTTGCTGAGCGACAGGTTCCTCAGCAGAAGGCTGAACCCGGCCGTGCCTTCCGACTCTTTGCGGGCCGCATTCGTTCTGATCCGATCGATGAGCGGGGTAAGGTTGATCGTGCCGTCTTTTGCACGCTCCGCGTAAATGCGGGGTTCAAGGATGGAAATCGAAGGCAACCTGATCTTTTTCAGAAACAGCGGGAGCGGGTTGATGTAGGCCTTTATCTTCCGGATGGCGATGGCTTCGTTCCCGCCTGCGTAGGGAATCGAGATGTCCCGCACTTCAATATTGGGCGGAATGAAGTGGGCTTTAACCAGACCGATCTTCGCATCATCGCCCACCAGTTCTTTGAGCGGACCAAGCACATAAGGCCTGATCATCCGTGAAAAGGCGTCACTCTGCAGGTAGCCCTCGGCTCCCGCAGTCAGGACGAACAGAACGATCGATATGATGATAACGATTCTTTTCATTACTCCGAACTCCACACTCCAAACTACGAACTACGAACTGTTACCCGATCACCTTCATCAGCGTTTCCCGGATCTTCTCAAGCCGGACCGCATCGTCTATCTTTTTCTTAAACAAGTTTGTCACGTAAAAAGAGTCCATGACCCGCGATCCCTCGGTCACGATCTTCGCGGAGCCGATGTCCAGGTTCAGGTCGTACAGGGCCTTCGACACGTGATACAAAAATCCAACGCAATCGCGGGCGGTGATGTCGATAATGGTGAATATCTCCGAGGTTTCATTGTCGAACGTCACCGCGGGGGTTATCGACACGGGGAGCGACGGGGTACATGCATAAGGGCTTGGTTCAGGAAGCTTGAACCCGCTCATGAGCGCGGCCCGAAGTTCAATGCGTACGCTTTCCCATGCCTCCTCATAATCGAAGAACTTCCCCTCGGGACCGGTGATCTGGAACGTGTCGATCATCACGCCGTTCTTTGAGGTAAATACCTGGGCGCGGAGGATGTTCAGGTTCTTGGAGGCGATCGTGCCCGCGGTCCGGTAAAACATGCCGTAGGCGTCGTAGGCGCAGACGGTGAGCTCGGTGTATCCCCGCTCAATATCATGCCGGCAACGGATAACCAGCTGTTCTTCGGGCAGTTTCTTCATCATGCTCAAGTGATCCAGCACCCGGCGCGTCGAGGCGGTGAGGAGGTACTGTTCGGGCATGGTTGCGATGAATTCATCGATCTCTTGAGAAGAGAACTGTCCATCCGCAGCATTTTTTATCCTGTCGGATGCCGCGGTAAGCCTGGCCCGTTCTTCCTCAACGGTCTGCGCGCTCGCATCCAGATGGTTGAGCGTCCTCAGGTAGAGGTCCTGAAGCAGCGCGGCCTTCCATTGCGTCCAGGAAGTGGGGTTCACCGCCGATATATCGGCATACGTGAGCAGATACAGCATGGAGAGGTTCTCGCGGTCCTGCACGAGCCGGGAAAAATCAGCGATGACCTTTCGGTCACTGAGTTCCCGCCGCTGTGACAGGAGCGCCATGACGAGATGGTTCTCGATGAGAAAAAGGATCCGATCACAATCCACTCCGGTAACCGAGAGTCGCATAAGGATATTCTTGGCCAGTTCCACGCCCCGGTGCTCATGTTCATTCCGGTATGCCTTGCCCAGATCATGAAGCAAAAGAGCAAGGATCAGGACCCAGCGCTTGCTGAGGCCCCGAAAGGCATCGGAAAGCGTCGTGAGCGAAGGGAAACTGCCCGACCACAGGGCCTGAAGATTTTTAATGGCAAGCAGAATATGTTCATCCACGGTGTACAGGTGGTAATAATCGTGTCTCGCGAGCGCCTGGATCGCCCGGAATTCCGGGATGTACCGGCCGAGAAAACGCAGGTCCTTCATCAGGGCAAGCGTCTCCGATAGTCCATCAGGATTATTGAGGATCGTGAGGAACACGTTTGAAGCCGGAGCGGATATCCTCTCAGCATCATCGAGTCTGCATGAACCGATCAGAGATCCGAGCTGGTCTGAAAAGACGGCATGCCTGTTTTGGGCGATCTCGAAAGCGGTCATGGCAAGAACAGCATTTTTATGACACCCCTCGTCTGAAGAAAGAAATAGCGTTCTGCCCGACAGTGAGAAGGGTCCGAGTTTCTGCGCCCTTTGGAACCATTTGCGGGATGGTTTCCCAAGAACGGCTGTGACGACAGCATCCGTAAATTCACGAATGTTCCGTGCATGAAGAAAGTAGGCCTTCATAAATCGCTCGACTGCGAACAGGTGCGCGGAGTCGCGGTATTTGAAGTCCTTTGCAGCGCGTTCCTGGAGGTCGAAGGTAAGATGGTCGTTCTTCCGGCCCGAGAGATAGTGGATCTCGTTCCTGAGTCTCCAAAGGAAGTTCCGGGACCGCTGGAACACCGCGTACTGCCTCCCGGTGATGACGTTTTTCGCGACCAGTTCTCCGAGCGATGCGACCCGATAACGCACAAACGCGATCCATAGCGCGGTATGAATGTCCCGGAGTCCGCCTTCGCACTCCTTGATGTTGGGTTCACGCAGATAGATCGAGCCGCCGTATTTCCGGCGCGTTGCAACGCGCTCCGCGATCTTTTCCTGGATGAACGCGGAAGGCTTCCAATAAAAGACCCCGCTCTGCATGGTCCTGATGAACAAATCGTAGAACGCGGGGTCTCCCGCGATCAGGCGTGATTCAAGGAGCGAGGTGCGGATCTTGATGTCCTGCCTCGCGAGCGACACGCACTCAGGCATGGTCCGAACGCTGTATCCCACGTCCATGCCGGCGTCCCAGAGTACATACAGCAACTCCAGAGAACGCTGCCGGTCCTGTTCGTCTCTGCACAGGAACATGATGTCTATGTCCGAGTGCGGATTCAGCTCGCCCCTGCCATAGCCTCCGGTGGCAAGGAGCGCGGGCATGGGACCGGCCGCGGTCAGGTGGTCATACGCGTTGCAGAGCGTCCTGTCAATGAGTTCGGTCCGGCGCAGGACCACCTCGCTGCCGCCCGCGCCGGAAAAATGCGCGTTGCGGATGATCGCGCCTTCCTTCTCGAGCATCGTCTTGATGGTGCCGGCCTGAATTGATGTCATGATATGGTCCGAGCCGTTCATGGGGGGAAAAGAAGTGTATCTACTCAGGTCAAATCAGGTCAAAATCTGTTTGCCGCAAAAGCTTGCTTTTGCGGCAAATCTGAGTAGTTACTCAGGAGTTGCCTTAATTCTTTTTAAAGACAACCGACTTGATCTCGTCCATCTGCAGCATGAAGCTGCCGAAACTTGCATCACCGTAGCAGCGCGATTTCGCGTCAACCTCAAAGCCCGTCTCGGTCCCGTCCGTGAGTCGCGCCGTAACCTTCACCTTCCGGTCACGTTTCTCCCCCACGATCAGCTCCTTGATCTTCTCGAAGGGCATCGTCACCTGCGCCATGCCCAGGTATCCCGCGAAATGGATACGTCCTTCCCAGCTGAACTTTTCACCCTCGATCCTGTTTCCCGCGGCGTCGGTAACGACGACGGCATAGTTCTTCTCAACCCGGGGGGACCGTTCGAACCCGCCGGTGCCGCCCATGGCCGTAAGCAGGGTGAAGGCGGCAACCACGACAACCGCGTACAAAGATTTCTGAAGCATGATCAGTCTCCTTTCCGACGTCAATAATGCTTGGTGGTGCATATGAGTAAGAGTACCATAGATAGCGCTTTGCTTCAAGAAAAAAGCTTGCAAACAAAGAGTGGTTTGTGTAAGGTAAAAAAATCGTAACTACTCAGATTGGCCGCAAAAGAACGCAAAGAACTCAAAGAAAAAACCTGAAACCATGTATTTCAGTTTTAATTCTCTCTGCGATCCTGGAGCCTGCCATCGAAATGTCTTATCGGGGGTTCTTTCGCGGCTAATAGATTTTGACCTGATTTGACCTGAGTAGATACAAAAAATCAACCCTGTTGCGACACACGTATTGACATCAATAACAATCCTGTCCGATAACGGAGTATTTTAATGAAGAATAACCTCAACGACCTCGTGGAACTCATGGCGAAACTCCGGGGACCGGACGGCTGCCCCTGGGACCATAAGCAGACCGCCGGATCGCTTAAACCATTCCTGATCGAAGAATGCTATGAGGTCGTGGACGCCCTCGACGAGGGGTCGCCCGACAAGGTGAAGGAAGAGCTCGGCGATCTCCTGTTCCAGATCATCTTTCACGCCCGCATCGCGGAGGAAAACAACCAATTCACCATCCAGGACGTTATTTCGGGCACGATCGAAAAGATGACCCGCCGCCATCCCCACGTGTTCGGAGACGCCCGGCTGGCCACGGACAAGGAAGTTTTAGCGAACTGGGAGGAGATCAAGAAAAAGGAAAAAGGGTATGAAGATCGGAAATCGGTTCTCGAAGGCGTGCCCCGCCACCTCCCCTCGCTTCTTCGCGCCCACAGCCTTCAGGAGCGCGCCGCGCGCGTGGGCTTCGACTGGAGCAAGATCGACGAAGCCCTGCCCAAGCTCGATGAGGAGATGGCCGAGTTCAAGGAATCGCTGAAAAACAAGGACGCCGCGGGCATCGAAGAGGAGCTCGGAGACATATTCTTCATGCTCGTGAACATTTCGCGCTTCCTCGGCGTCAACCCGGAAGAGGCGCTCCGCAAGACCATCAGCAAGTTCATCCACCGCTTCCGTTATATCGAAGAACACGCGGCGAACGCAGGGCGGTCGCTGAATGATATGACGCTGGATGAGATGGAAGCACTTTGGCAGGAAAGCAAGGGGAAGTGACCGAAAAGGGCGCGGCGTGTTAAGCAAAGACCTTGCTTAACTCGATTTTGAGGCCTTTAACGACTTGCGATTCAATAACGTCCTTATCAGAATAGGTTTTCAGGAGCTGATACCCGCCTTTGTCCTTAAGCGTATAGACCTCGACCAGCCTGTCTTCAGGGGCGACGAGCCAACACTCTTTCACGCCGAACCGCGCATACAGTTTCTTTTTATGAATAGTGTCACGATAGGCGGTGCTTTCCGAAAGAATTTCAACAACCAGGTCAGGCGCGTCCTGAACGTTTTTTTCGCCGATGATATTCATCCGCTCTCTCGAGATAAACAGGATATCCGGCTGCACGACATTATCACCAAGATGAACATCAAGCGGCGCGATGAATACTTTCCCGAGATTTTTCCCCATGACATGTTGATGGATTTTCGCGGACAAGTTCATTAAAATTTCTTGATGTTTTGCATTCGGCGACGGCGTCATCAGCAAATCTCCTTCAATAAGCTCATACCGTTTATCATCGGGAGTCTTTAAATAATCTTCATAAGTATATTTTCTTTTTTCAGTGATTGTTCCCATAACATCTCCGCTTTTGACCTGGTGAGACTGCCTGCATCCTTATGTTAATACTGTATCACATTGAATTTTCACTGTCAATAACGGCTTCTCCGTACGCGTCCATACAGCGCGATCGTCGTCATCGTGAAAGTCGAACAGAACAGAATAAACACGAACGGATACTTCACCGCATATACGACCGGAGTAAGCGCCGACCGCGCCAGTATCCTGAGACTGTCATGGCGGCCGATAAACTCCGCCAGGGGAGGCGAATAGTGGTAATAGAACCCGACGAACGCCCTGCCGGCCGCGTTCGTCATGAGATGGCGGTCCCGGAAGTCCCGAAGCGCCATGACGTGCGGCTCCCATGACGATCCGTACGCCGCCGTCGCAATGAAGCAACCGGAACCTCCGCCCCCTCCTCCGCTGTCCACCACCGCAATATTGGCTATGACCATACCGGAAAAATCAGACTCGTCTCCGTCTGCGTCAATAGCGGTGACTTGATACCCGTCTCCCGTGCGAGCATCAGGATCGCGGAAAGACAGACTCGAAGACTGGCCGATCTGGACGGCATTCCGGTATACGTTATAGCCGATGACGCTCTGGTCTGTTGTCGAGGGCCATGATATGGTGTCCCCAAACATTCCGGGCGTCCCCGGAGGGAGCGGCACGAAACCGATGTCGGCTGTTATCGTGTTCGTCGGCGTGGGTCCGGTCTCAAGAATGTTCCTCACATTCACCCATGCGGCCGGACTATACGCAGTTGACGGCGGAGTGGAGTGGAGCGTGAACGCTGTGTTGTTCGTGGAGCCCGGGAACGTGTCCCCTGCGCTTCCGCAGTCGTCGGGCAAAGTACATCCATACGATTGCAAATTCCAATCATTGTCCGCCTCGATCAATTTGACACCGGGCCTGAACGAGTTGTTATTAATGGTATTGGAGGGGAAGTTGAGATTGATCACATAGTCGTCGATCAGCCAGATCAGCAGCCCGTGGCCCGGCAGACCTTTGTCATACCCGGTCAGTTGACGGTTCTCGAGCAGGAAATACTGCGTGGGTGCAGAGGATGAGGCCTGTATCTTTACGATGTCCTGGTTAGTCTCCACAGGAGCAAAAACGTGGTTTCCAATGTCCGTGGGCGGAACAGTCGTTTCAGGAGTGACCCAGCCGAGAAATACTTTGCTCCAGGCATCAAGATGCACGGGAGAAGATCCGTAAATATCGGGAGTGGCCGGGTCAGCAGTATAGATGCCGTCGCCCATCAGGCTCCATTTACCCACGCCATCCGGGAGGCAGACAAGGCCGGTGCAATACAGATCCGGCAGGCCGAGCCAGTGGCCGAACTCATGCACATACACTCCAAGCGGATCGACGATGATATTGTCCTGGGAGTCTGTCTGGGGCATGATGATGGCTTCTTTTATTGTCTGGCCGTTCTTAAGCGTGGTGGTGAGACACCCGACGCCCGAGGCGTTGGGCGAGATGCAGTTGTTTGAATAGTAGAGCGACCAGATGTCGTTGGACGTATCACCTGCGGTGTCTGATTCCTCACCGGTGCCTGCATGAACAATAAGGATGGCGTCATAAAGCGTGAAATCGATTTTTGTCGCAGGATCGGTATCGGTGTTCGCAGCGGTAACGCTGTCGTTAATGAGGCTCTCAAGTGCGGCGTTTGATTCATTGCCATAGTACGACATCGTATGGGGAAGTTTATAAACGTTTGTGGATGTTACCACGCTGACGATAAGTTTGTTATACGAGACTTCGTTCCAGTAGTTGATAAAGTTCGTTTTTGCCTTGTTGATCCAGTAGTCGGAGTCACCGCCATACGCGTACAGCGGATCGCTCCATAGTCCGGTTCCCGTGGTGCGTGATGACGATGGGGCCGGATCTTCCTGAAATTCCACCTTCAAAAATAGAATGTCCACCGAGGCGGGATAGCTTCCGGGCGCGCGCATGAGACGCCCTGATCTCATGACCATGCGCTCTTGCAGCGGGGTCCCCACCCTTTCGATCGGCTCAGGTTTGTTCTTAAAGATATGCGGTGCTGCGATGGCGACTGAATGGAAAAGAAGAATTGCGGCAATACCGGCAAGTACTTTATTCAAGGATAATTTCCTTCCTGACCGTAAATTGTAAATCGTCGTTTATTTTTGTTAACAGACCCTCAATTAATACCGGTTTGTCTATAACATCGGACATAAGCCTTGGCCGCGCTTTTTTGAACGGAGATTTGACCGCTTCAAGCGGCAGCCATGGTTTGACTGAAATGGTCCGCTTCCGGTCGGTCAATACAAACCGGGCGTTTTTGAAATATTCTCCCCTGCTCCCGATCCATCCGATCACAGTATACGTCTTCCGCGGTCCTTTTTCAATTGCTTCGGACACGGTCAAAGCGCCTTTGCGGAAGGCCTTCAAGATCAACGGTGCATCCTTTATATTATGTTCTCCGGCGATCTTTAGCCTGAATTTATCATCCTTCAGCATAACGAGCGACGGCACACCCTTAACCCCGTATTTTGACGATGTGGCTTTGTCGCCCTTTTTGACCTCATAAGGCATCTGTTCTCCAGCATCCTTTCCGTACAGCAGACCCTGGATCTTGTATTCTTTGCTCAAGTCTTTCATGACAGGCGCGACATTTTTACAGTGGGGACAGGTTGAGGAATAAAAATAGAGGATCGTGTATGAAGGCTCAGCCGCGGATGCAGGCTGTGTTGCTTGCGACCAGAATACAATAAACGCGAAAACGCATCCTATGTATTTTCTCATACAATCATTCACTTAAATCTTTATAAAAAAACAGGGGCATCCGAAGATGCCCCTGTTGGATGAATATACTGAATTGCTTATCTCCGCACCTTTTGCGCGTTTAGAGCCGGCGCAAGCGAAGTGAGGCCCGTGTTGGGCGTCAAAATCGTTACCACTCCGTCTACCGCAACCTTGACGTCGCACACGCGGTAGTCCGCAGATGAGGTGCCATTGAACATATAGGTCGGGAACGTATACGCATTGCTACCGATTTTAAGCGATACTTTTACCGTAGCAGTTGCGTCGAAATCCATTCCCCACGGGTCCACATACAGAAGATAGTAGCCAACTGGCAGTGATGACACAGTCAGATGCTCAGGGCCATCCCCTTCCGTGTCGTCGTAGTCGAGATTCCCCTCGTATCCACCGATGACATCGCCAGTCGTGCAATCGTTATTCGTGCAGATTACCGGCGTGTTCACATCATCATTAGGAAGCGGATTGACCGATAAATCAGTACCATCCTGGTCGGCAAAGTATATATGGAAATCAACCGTGCTGGCTGATGTAGGCGCTGTGTCTGCATAATGCATAAGGTGGAGGTCCATGTCGCTCGTGCAGCCGGTAGTAGTGGGACATCCCGTGCCTGTCCACGTGAGCGTGGCCAGCAGCGTCGTGCCTGTTGTAGTGGTGGTCCCTCCCGTTGACACCGTGGTGACAGTGCTGTCCTGCGCCTCCTGTTCCTGAAGATCGCAGACCACCTCGAATGCATCATTACTGGCAAAGGTATCCGAGGTTTGGCCGGTGACCGTCACCGTAATGGTGCCGTCCGGGTTATACACGATCGTCACGTTGCCGTTTATCACCACATTGCCCTGCGTAGTCAAACCGGTCGCATAGCTCGTGCGGACCGGCGTTACCGTATCTATGGTGAAGGTGCCGGCAAAGCAGTAATCAGCCGGTGTGAAACTCAATGTCACGGTGCCGTCGGCTGTCTCCTCATAATATGTGGCGGTGTCCGTAAAGGTCAGCACGAAGGTCGTGAACGTGACGGAAGCCCCCTCGGCGGTCGAGCCCGATGTCCAGGCTTCGCTGATCCCGCCGTTAATCGTATAGGATGCGGTATAACCCGCTGTTGTCGTGGTATCCGACCCTGTAAAGGAGAAACTGCTGTACGTAAAGGTATATACATTGATGTAATCGTCATACTTTTCTGTACCGCTTGCGCTTAAGGTGGAAGTAAACGTATCGCATGCTGCGTTCGAGCAGCTTACGCTTCCCGTGAGGGTCATGTCAGCGATATAGGTAGCATACACATCCCCATAGCCGGTAGTGAAAAGCCGCGCCATGAAGTCAGTGCTCTCGATAGTGCCATCAGCATCTCCCAGTTTCATAGTGATCGTGTCATTGCCCGAAGTTGAATAAACGCCTGAAACAGAGGTCGCGCCATTCAGTTCTTCATCAAGCTCACGACACTGGTAATAGGTCATGGTCAGGTTAAAAACACCGCTGACATCATCGTAGTCGCCGTTGAAGGTCATCTTACCGCTGTCCTCGCAAGGGTCATCCGTGGCAGGAATCGTAACAGTAGCTCTATTAGCTGTAACAGCGGCTTTCGCCTTCTTTAGGGCGGATGCCAGTTTTTTCTTCTGCACTTTCATTGCCCTGGTCTGCGCTGCATGAACCTTGTTGAACTTTGCGTCTTTAACGGCAAGGGGCGTCTTGAACCTGCTTGCCCCAGGCCCGGACTGGGATCCCTCAGCTATATTGCTGAGAGACACGCCGGAATTGGAAGCGAGAGACGTCGACTGTGCCGCGGAAGCGGAGGCGCTGCTGCCTTGTGCGTTTGTGGTAATAGCCCCTCCACCCCCTCCACCTCCGCCATCGCTGCTACCCCCGCCGCCGCAGGCTGTCATGGTCATGGCGAGCGCAACCGATACTAATGCTGTTAAAAGATATTTACTAATGTTTTTCATTGGGTCCTCCTTGAATTTATTGAGATTTGATAAAGCATGGTGCAAACATTGGATTAGTCTACTCACCCCCCCCTTTTTCTTCATGTGTGTTTATTCACTTTATCAGAACTATATTTGTACAATGCAACAGGATAAAATTTTAACCGGTCGAACCAACTTTGTCAAGGTACTATTCACATCAATTTTATTATTGTCCATTGTCCTCTTAATAAGAAAAGGACGAGGAGAGGAACAACATCCAGCCTAATGAATCGGCATCCTGCGTCCTGGTGCTGTTGCTGATGATCTGTGCCGTTCCACTTCCGTAATTATATCCTCCTCCGAACGTTACGGATGTATGCCGGGTAAAGTGGCTGACCGAGAGCGTCGTTCCGTAAAGGTCGATATGCTCATTCTGGTTCATTTCGGTCGATGAAATCTTCGGCGTGTTCGCATAATCGGTGAAAAAGCCTCCCCGCATTGCCCAGAATTTGGAGAAATAATACTCCGCGCCCACGGCCAGATTTAATACCGCATCCGCATTCACCTGACCAACCTTGGTAAAATAGTTCAGATCAGTCGAGAGGACCAAACTTTGAGTCGGGAAATAAGCCAACCCGAGAGATACCTGCGCAGGATATTTTCTTCTTTCACCGAAGCTCGACTGCCCGTCCGGCAGGCTCACGACGTTGTTGTTGCTCGGGATATTGTCGACAGCGATGTTCTCTCTTCGATAGGAGTGTTGATACGTGGTATCGGACCCCTGTATCAGGACCTGGGAAACCGCGACACCCATCGAGAATTTGTCAACCGGAGCATACATAAAACCCAGGACCGGCCTCAGGCCCCATTCTTCCGTCTGAAAATAATCATTGGTCCACTCAGATCCCCCGTTGCTTGTTTTAATGATCTGATTGAGGATCCATTGTGTTTTCCGTTGATAATAGTAAAGGGTGAACCCAGCGGCAAAATTGTCCGCAAGCTCGGCGGCAATTGACGGCCCGAAGTTGTACTTGGTGCTTTCGTTGTTGAAATTGATGATGTACGATGATATATACGTGCCGGGTGGGTTATAGCCTGCAATCCCGGAACTGAGCGGCAGGTCATGGAACGTCTGGTCCTGGTCTTCCATGATCGATTCCGGCACGGCATAGGAAATGCCGACCTTGAACTTTCCCATCGGCTGGACCACGCCGAAATAGTTCGGCAACAGTGACGAGGACGTCCTGACCCATCCATTGCCGCCGATCACGTTTTTGTATTTTTTCTCGGTGTTATAGAACGCGTTCACGCTGGCGGAAATGCTCCTGCCGGCTGTGTACGCGGCGCCGGCGGGATTGTAGTAGAGACCGGTTGCGTCGTCGGAAACAGCGGTATACGCCCCGCCCATGCCCGACGCGCGGTCGCCGATGAGAAGGTTGGTATAATGAAATTCGTCCGCGCTTGCGCTGTTGCAAAGAAACACCACTGCTAACAGTAACCCTGAAACCAGCCTCGAAGATATCCGGATCATAAGTCCTCCCTGTCTCATTAAAAAAAAGTTTTTTGATGTCCTGAGTAATAGTGGTCTAACTATACTATATCTTGGTCATTCCCGCAGTGATTCTGAGCGGGAATCCGGTTCTTCCTGATTAAAACCATATCCCCGATTAAAGAAATTTGGGGATGACGATATGAGGATACATCTCGATTTTTTGATGCCGTGACTAATTTTAAACCGGCATGTGTGGTCATTTCAACTCTTTAATAACCTCTGCAAATCGGTCCTGATGGTTTTTGTAGCTTCCGGTATCAACGCCTTCTTCAGTAATGGTACGCTTGAGCAACGCGATCCTGTCCACGTACGCGGGATGGGTCTTGTCAAGTACCCCGGTATTCTTTCCCTTCTGGGTATTGAGCCGTTCAAAAAACTTCACCAGTCCGGACGGTTCATACCCTGAAAGCGCGCAAAACAGGACCGCGTCCTTATCGGCCTGTGTCTCGTCTTCGCGTTTGTAGCCGTTCTTGAAAAGCATGTCCAGCGCCTGGTCCACTGCCTGTGAGAACGCCGTGCGTGCCGACTGGGATGAGCCGCCGATGATCGCCGCGAGGCCCGCGGCAGTCGATTCATCGGACCCCTTGATCTTCAGCTCCTTCACCACATGCTTCTCGACAATGTGCCCCATCTCATGGGCGATCACGCCCGCGAGCTCCGCCTCGTCCTGCATCTTGAGCATCGCGCCCCGGGTGATGAATACATAGCCGCCTGGCGCGGCATAGGCGTTGATCTCGTCCGTGTTCAGAACGGCAAAATGAAAATCGAGCTCAGGACGATTCGTGGTCCGCGCGATGACGCTTCCGACCAGATTGACGTATTTCATAAGCTTCGGATTCTCATAGAGTCCGTACCGGGCGATGACCCGCGCCGCCACTTCGCGTCCGAACCTTACCTCTTCGTCTACATCGGACGACAGCTCTACATCGCCGGTCGATACCCGCTGTCTGAACTGCGCCTCGGGTTCCGCCGCAATGAGCGCTCCGGGTAAGAGAAAACACAATGCTGTTATAACCACGAACAGGGAGATGGAGATCTTCATAGTTTTTTACCCTCCATGAACCGGGTGATTTCGTCGGGGCTCAAGGTAAAGGACTCAACCTTATCAAGTGAATAGTAGTCGATTGCCTCTTCCTTGCTCAGCCTCCTGCGTTCGTCCTGCGCCAGACCACGGGCGGCGGCGGCGCTCGTATAGGATGAAGCGCGGCGGCGAACACCCTGCTTTATTTCAGCGTCCTCGCCCTTGATAATCCCCGTTTTTTCAAAGGGCGGGTGGGTCGACACCAGAAGGGACGACACGTATCCATCCTTGTCGGAGATCCTGACCTTTACCCAGGAGCCTTCTTTGCCTGATGAGCTCAGTTTGTGCCCCTTGGATACCTCGGAGATGACCCCGGACTTGAACGATGGGCCGGACATCACCTTGGCCTTTACGCTCTGGACATAATAATCCGTCTGAGCATACAGCGTTGTTGCAAAGAAAACACTCACCACGACCATCACTACCTGTAAAAGCGTCTTTCTCATGGCACACCTCCTAATTCATTATAGCAAACGCAATAATTGTTATTATATCATTTGCAGGGCAACCCTTCAGGGTTGTTTAACAGGCTGTTGAAAAAGTCTTTTGTGGTTCGACAGGCTCACCACGAACGGATAAATACGAATAAATTCAATACACGCTCCGTTCGCCCTGAGCCCTGAGCTTGCCGAAGGGTCGAAGGGTAAACTAAGCGTTTTTCAACAACCTGTTAAAGCAAAACTAAAGCCTTGCCCTACAGGTAACAATATTTTATGCGTTTGTATTAGTTCGGAGTATTGAGTTTGTAGTTAAGAGCATTAAATTCGGCGCTTTGGATACTGCCTCTTCTTCGGCCCTCCGAACTACGAACTCCCAACTCCAAACTGTTTTAACGCTACTCCGCCGTATAAATATAAACAGGCTTCTCCCTGCCCTTTACCTTGACATTACCGATCAACTTGCAATTAATTTTGTCCTTGATCTTCTCATACGTGTATTCCGAGAACAGCAAGGGGGTCTTATATTCCTTGGTGATGCTTTCAAGCCGCGATGAGAGATTAACCGTGTCCCCGACGATCGTATAGTTCTTTTTTTGCTCGGAGCCGATGTTCCCGATCGTGGCAACACCGGTATTGATGCCGATGCCGATATTAATTTCATGATCAAACCCAAGCTCTATCAGGGCGTTGTTCACGGTTTTGAGGCCTTCGAGCATCTCCATTGCGGCCAGCACCGCCCGCTCCGCATGGTCCTCCGTCTTGACCGGCGCTCCCCAGAAGGCCATGATCGCATCGCCGATGTATTTGTCAATCGTGCCGTTATGTTTCAGGATGATGCCGGCCATGACCGAAAAATGGATATTCAGCATTTCCACGATCTTCTCAGGCGGAGTGGTCTCGGAGATCGTCGTGAACCCCCGGATGTCCGAAAACAGGACCGTAAGCTCGACCCTCTGGCCGGCGCTCGTCTTCAGGTACTCCTTATAATTGTTCAGGACCTCATTGAGCACTTCCTTGGATACATACTGGGCGAAGAGGTGCGATACCTGTCGCTTTTCCGCGGCCTCGGTAAAGGTGAGATAGCCGAAGGAGAGGAACCCGCTTGAGACTGTGGCGAAAACAAAGGGGACCATTTCGACGAGTATGTTCGATTTAAATGAGAATAACGCAAAACCGATATAGAGCGCGAGAATGGCGAACGGGAACACTGCCCTGAAAATAAGCCGTTTGTTGAACATCACGGCCCAGGACGTGAGGAACACCCCGATGAACATGGAGGTGAATGTCAGCAATTTTTCCGGCGGCCTCATGAAATCATTCTTGAGATAGTTGTTCGCGAGGAAGACATGGAGCATTACACCGGGCGCGCTGGGGGCCATCGGTATCGGTTTGAGGTCCGCGCCGCCCACGGCGCTCACGCCGACGAACACGATGCTGTCCCTGAAGATCTCCGGGTCTACCAGGAGGTTTTCCACTTCGCCGCTTCTGATCTTCTGGAGCGACGCGAACACGCCGCTCATGGAATACGTGTCGACCTTGTTCAGACCGTACATGTTGATGATACAATTGCCGTTCTCGTCAACCGGGATGGTACGGTCATTGATCGTAATGGTATTATTTTGTATGACGACACCGCTTGTGTCATCGATAAAAGGAGCAAGGCCAAGCACGGGAAAATAATTTCCCTGATATTCACGGATCGGTTGGGTCCTCCGGTATACCCCGTCGCCGTCAGGGGAAAATTCAACAACGGTTATCCCTTTTGAAACCCCGGCCAGGCCTGCAATGGGAAGCTTAAAGTCGTTGTACTCACTGCCAGGCTGCACCTGCAGCATACCGCTGACATTCTTAAGCGCAAACCGGTTTATAAATTCACCAGGCATGGGCCGATTCAAGTATGTGTTGTTCTCCGCGTTGTCGTCCGGTTCCTCCTTTCTTATCATTATGCTATGGTATGCATTCTGCGATGCATTCGTGGCATCGATGAGCGCCCTGTCATTTTTCTCACTGTATCGGTCTCGCTCGAAAAAAACAATATCGAAGAGCACTTTCCGCGCTCCACCCATCGAGAGATAATCAAGCAGGTCCGCCCAGATGGCCCGAGGCCAGGGCCATCTGCCCGCAATGTCCGACATTGACGAGAAGGCGGCCTCATCAGCGAGAATGACTTTGATCTTGCTGTCCGAAACCTTATCAGCACGAAGGAGCTTTGCCTGGACATCGTAGAAGAACAATTCAGGTTTTTTGAACTGGCCGCTGAAATAGAGGGAGATCGTGATACCGAATACCATGAAGGCCATGAGAAGTGATATGACGATTTTTTTTGTCATGATTTTTTAGCAGTCGTTAGTAAATAAATACTACTCGAATCTTTTCAATCTGTAAAGGTAATATTCACGTTCCCTGAGCGACCTTGCGATGAACAGTGCTGTTTATTACCGGAAGCAGGTCGATAGGCGCTACCCATCCTCCGGTTTGACCATCAGGGACTTCCGCTCCTGGAGCGTCACCAGTCCCGGCTTCGCGCCCCTTGGTTTTTTTACCAGACCTGCGCGGGTATACGTCACCGGCACTTTACCCGCATGTTTTCCCTTGCTATGAAACGCCGCCAGGGCGGCCGCTTTCACCAGCACTTCGGGCGGAATGACCCCTGCATTCGGATTCCTGACGAGCACGTGAGAGCCGGGCATTCCCTCGGCATGGAGCCAGAGATCGTCGGGGCGGGCCAGTTTCATCGTAAGATGATCGTTGCCTGCCGCGCTCTTGCCCACCAGGATCTCCCAGCCGTTGAACATAATCGTTCTTATCGCCGGAGATGCGGTCTTCTGCCGCGTTATTTTATGCGGGACGGCCTTTTTATCAAGTCGTCCCTGTGCAATAAGCCCGGACCGGATGGACAGGAGGGCTTTGACCTCGTGAGCCTGTTCAATGTCATTCAAAAGCGATTTGAGATATGAGTTCTGATCAACAGACTGGCGCAGACGCCCTGCGATGATGTCCCTGCCCTTCTTTGCTTTTTTATACTTTTTGAAATAGAGTTCCGCGTTCCCCGACGGAGAACGCTTCGGGTCGAGTAGAACCGGAACTGTTGTGCCGTCATACCCCGTCAGGTCCGCCCGTTCCATTCCGGTCCTCAGCTCTTTCAGATGCGCAAGGACCAGGTCCCCGGCCTGCCGGTATTCGTCAACCCGATCGGCTGATTCCAAATCTCCTGACAAGGCGCTGATCAGACGAACGGTCTTTGAAAGGTCTTTTCTTATTCGGGAGGAAAGTTCGGTCCGGAGTGCTGCGATATGCTTCCGCTCGATGAGGTTTTCGTAATAGCGTTCCGCAGCCTTGTTGGCGGAAGCACCTGTTTCGAAGCCGCTTGGGAGGTTGCTCTTCTGAAAGCCGGTGTTGCCCGGTTTTTCGGGAGCGCTGTAACGGAGTCCCGGAAGCAGCGAACGTGACGCTTCTTCCGCGGGCGGGACCGGGTTGTACACCGCGAGGATCGTCGATGATGCATCAACAACGATAAGATTGGCCGATGAACCGAAGAGTTCGAAAAGGAGGAGACATTCTTCTCCCTGCCTGCTGAAGCGGATTTCCACGACCCGGTCCTGATTCATGAGGCTGATGCCCTTTAACCGTGCGCCGGACACGCGGCTCCTGAGGAAGAGAATAAAGCCGTGGGGCGGGTCCTCGGCATCCGGTTTCACGCTCACCAGATGCAGTCGGGGCAGGGCACGGTCCGGGGAAAGCAGAAGGATGAACTTTTTCCGCTCGCGATTAAGAAGAAGATACAATCCGCCGCCGCTCCCCTGATACACGCGGTCCACCCGCGCGTTCGTGAGGAGCGCGTCAAGTTCTTCTACGACCAGAGAGAGGATGTTGAAATGCATGCGCTGTTATACCGTTTATAATTTCTGTTTATGATTCCGTCTCCCGTATTCTTCTACGGTACGTTCAACATCGTATGCGCCTGAGGAATGACGCGAACATCTGACAGGATCCCGAGCGCCGCATCTTGAAAATCCATGAGCAGGATAGATTCAGGAGCATGAGCCCCCCCCGCAGGCTGAATAATGAGCGTCGTGAATAGGTCAAAACCGGCAATGATCCCGGCGGAAGTGAGGATATCATTCTTCTCCGTGTCTTTTGTCACAACAACTTTTATAAAAAGTGCTTTCCCCTGCGCTGCCTGCAAAAACTTCTTGTGTTCCTCCCAAAACGGTCGCAGCCCGGTGGCGGAAGGAAGCTTAAAATCGATGCTTACGACGTCCACCAGATCTCTCATGTCCGTCATGGCATCGTGATGAATACCGCTTGTTTCGAGATAAATCCTGAATGTGCCGCGCACCGTAGGAAGCCAGTCCGCCAGAAACGATGCCTGCAACAGCGGCTCGCCACCGGTCAGACTGATCACCGGGCGCGACGGGCCCGGTATCATGAGGCGTGTGCAGTATTGTGTAAGCATCTCGGATGAAAGCGAACTCGGCGCCTGTTCGCGCTTGTTCGATCCCGGCACGGGTTGAACGCTGCAGAATTGAAGGTCCGGTTCTTTAGTTCCCAAGTGAGAGTCAGTTTGTGTATCGCAGTAACGGCATCGGATATCGCACCCCGCAAAGCGTACAAAGATATGCCGCTGGCCGACCCATGGGCCCTCTCCTTGAATTGAGCTGAAGATCTCGTGAATACGGGCGTGTTCCATGCAGGCAATAATACAGAACAATACCGTGAATTACAAGTGTAACCTCGGAGGAGAGCTTCGAACAATATAGTTCAACCAGTATCACCTCAAAAAAATAATAGGCTGCGGTTCCGGCATTACAGAAACACAGTCCGCGTCGAGACACGGATTAATTTTTTTACAGGCCGTTGAAAAAGTCTTTTTGTGGTTCGACAGGCTCACCACGAACGGATAAATACGAATAAATTCAAGACACGCTCCGTTCGCCCTGAGTTTGCCGAAGGGTCGAAGGGTAAACTAAGTGTTTTTCAACAACCTGTTAAAGGACTCTTTCAGAATATTGTAGTAATATCGATGAAATCGCAATAAGTCGAATTTAACCGCGGAGACGCGGAGGCACAGAGAAAATCCTTACCATTTTCGTTGTGGTTTTACCTGAAAATAAACCAAAATTAATATTAAGTTCCACATATTTTATTCGTCTTTTTTCTTGACAATAATCAACAGATAATGTAAGTTTTAAGTACGCAAAGGAGAAAATATGAACTATAAAATTGTCCTTATTTTATTGATACTTAGTGTTCTTTCCCTTTTCCCCGTTCAACCCGTGCATTCAGATGCTATTTCACCTGAAACGGAGGAAGTAATCCCCTCTCAATTGAAGCCTCCATCCGAAGATTTGGCCCAACTGGATGAAGTCATTGAATATCCAGCCTATGTAAAACCCTATAATATCCCCATGATCCTGAACGACAGCGTGGAAAACCACCTGGATTATTTCAAGACGCGCGGGCGCGATGTGTTTCAGATCTGGCTTGACCGGTCCGCACGGTATATTCCCGTAATGAGGGAGATCTTCAAAGAAAAGAACCTTCCAGAGGACCTTGTCTACGTGGCAATGATCGAGAGCGGATTCAACCCCTATGCAGTGTCCTGGGCGCGGGCCGTCGGTCCCTGGCAATTCATGTCCGCAACGGGAAAAATCTACGGACTCAGGATCGACTGGTGGATCGATGAACGGAAGGACCCCATTAAGTCCACGAATGCTGCTGCTGAGCATCTGAAAGACCTGCACAACCTCTTTGGCTCCTGGCCCCTGGCCCTCGCATCGTATAATGCGGGCGCCGGCAAAGTCCAGCGCGCCGTGCGCAGGACCCGCTCCGATGACTTCTGGGACCTGAAAGCCTCGCGGTACATCAGGCCGGAAACGAAGAATTATGTTCCCAAATACATGGCCGCAACCATCATAGCCAAGAACCCGGAGGCCTACGGCTTCATCGTAACGGCGGTCGATCCCTACACGTATGATGAAGTGGTGATCGAAGAAAGCACGGACCTTCGACTGATAGCCCGTTGCGCTGAATGCGCTTATCAGGATATCAAAGAGTTGAACCCCGAGATCAAACGGTGGGTAACTCCTCCGCACTATGACCGGTACACCCTGAGAATCCCCGTTGGCAAGAAAGAGAAATTCCTTGCGAACTATGCCGCTATCCCTCCGGAGCAGAAAATCAAGTGGGAACGGCATGAGGTCAGAAAAGGCGAAACGCTCTCCTCGCTGGCAAAACAGTACAACACGAACCCGGAGGCTATCCGCGACATCAACGGGCTTAAAAAGAACCGGATAGCGCCGGGCAGGCACCTGCTCATTCCCATAGACATAAACGGGAAAAACCATGACGTCAGCTACTTGTCAATGGGGCAGGCAAGCAAACAACAGCAGATACTCTACCGCGTCAGGCGCGGCGAAACGCTTATTCGGATCGCGAAGAATCACAATGTGACCATCGCCGACATCCGGGAGTGGAACAAGGGTATCGGCAGAAGTGTGCGCGCAGGACAGAAGATCAAACTGGTCGTTGACACCGACCAGATTTAACCTTGCATTATGACAAAAAAACGGGTCAGGGAATATTCCCTGACCCGTTTTTTAATTATTAGCAGGCTGTTGAAAAAGTCTTTTTGTGGTTCGACAGGCTCACCACGAACGGATAAATACGAATAAATTCAATACACGCTCCGTTCGCCCTGAACCCTGAGCTTGCCGAAGGGTCGAAGGGTAAACTAAGTGTTTTTCAACAACCTGTTAGATCAATCATAATCTGCGAATTACGCCGCTATCACCGATGATACCTGTCCGACCCTCCGCACGATATACGGAAAGATCGAAAATCGCATTATCCTGGATAGATGCATTGCTCTATCGTTTGTTCCGGAATCCAATCTATCTTTACGAATGCCCTTCGGGTGCGCCTGATACGCTATTCTGAATTACGGCATGCAAGGTCTCTCCCAGGTCACTGATACGGAAGGGCTTTCTTACCATTCCACAGAAACCGTACTTTTTGTAATCTTCCACGATCGGATGGTCCAGATGTCCGCTCGACAAGATCGCCCTGACGTTCGGGTCGATTGCAAGCAATCTCTCAATCGCTTCGTTCCCGCCCATGCCGTTCGGAATGGTCAGGTCCATGATCACGGCATCAAAGGGTTTTCCTGCCTCCCTCGCCTCTTGATACAGATCGACGGCACGTGATCCATCACCGGCGAATTCCACCGTATAACCAAGTCGCTTGAGCACGTCTCCCGTGCTTTGCCTGATGTCCTCTTCGTCATCCATCAGCAATATTTTCCCTGTGCCCGTGAATGATATCATTGTACTGGTCCTTTTTGCGCTGTTCCCGAATCGGTTGCGGGAAGATAGATGATCAAGGTTGTGCCTTTCCCTGGTTTCGATTCCGCATAAATATGTCCGCTGTGCTGGCTGATAATGGAATATGCCATGGCAAGGCCCAGCCCGCTCCCTTTCTGCTTTGTCGTAAAATATGGATCGAATATCTTCGAGAGATTCTCCTGCGTTATGCCGATACCATGGTCCCGAATGTTGATCCTCACGTAATTTCCCTGTTTCAAGGGCAGTTTTGAAGGCTCAGCAACAACGGTATTTTCACAGCTGATCGTGATCGTCCCCCCCCTGGGCATTGCCTGGTCCGCATTGATGATAAGATTATGGAGAACCTGGCTGATCTGACCTTCGTCTGCGTCCGCAGGCCAGAGGTCCTCGGGGAGGGAAAAAAAGAACTTTACGCGTGAACCGTGCACGGTAAAACCGGTGACTTCCCGGATCAGGTCGCCGATGGCCACCGCTTTTTTTACCGGAGCTCCGCCCTTCGAGAACGTGAGCAGCTGTCGGATAAGGTCCCGGGCCCTGAGCGAAGCCTTCTCCGCTCCTTCGAGCTGCCGATAGGCGCTGTTCGTTGGATCGACGTCCAGCATTGCGAGCGAGATGTTACCCGCAATCGACGCAAGCAGGTTATTGAAGTCATGCGCAATGCCGCCGGCGAGGATGCCGAGCGATTCGAGTTTCTGCGACTTGAGCAGTTCCTGTTCAATTTTTTCACGATCCGCGATCTCACTGAGGAGCTTCTGATTTGCGCTTGACAGTTCCCGGGTGCGTTCTTCAACCAGCTTCATAAGCTGGTCATGATTCTGTTTCATGGTCTCTTCTGCCTGTTTGCGCTCGGTAATATCCTGAATGGAGCTTATCATTGCAATGGGCCGGCCGTGCTCGCTCTTCACGAGGGACGTGGAAAACCAGATTGGAAAGGTTCTCCTGTCCTTATGGACAGCCATAAGCTCTCCGCTCCACTGACCCGTTTCTCTGACCTTCGGGATGATGAACCGGTCGGCAAACTCCCGGTCAGCGTTCATCTCACTGATATGCTTCCCCACAAGTTCCTCATGCGAAAATCCGTAGATCAGCCCTATTGCTTTGTTGGAATAGACGATATGGTCGTCGAGATCGACGATTTGAATGCCGTCAATCGCCTCTTCAATGGCAACGGAAAACATCCTTAATTTCTCTTCCGCGCGTTTGCGTGCCGTAATGTCCCTGACCTCTTCGATGCCGGCGACGACATTGCCTGAGGCATCCAGCACGGGAGAGGCTTTGATCTCAACGATTCGAACATCACCATTACTTGACAGCTCTTTTTCCAGCCGATGGATCTTTCCATCTTTAAAGGTATCCTCCACCGGACAGCCGGGACAGAGTGAATCAGCATGAGTGTATGCCTGGTAACAATATCCACCCCCGGCCTCCCTGCCGAAGATACGCAGGTGCGCCTGATTCCGGTAAAGGACCTTAAAATCCGTATTCTGAATACTGATGCCCTCGTCGATCGTTGAAAGAATGGATTCCAACCTCGTCTTATCATCAGTTACTCGCGCAAGAGCCTTCTGCATCGATTCTTCCGCGCGCTTGCCCTCGGTAATATTTCTCGCGATGCCAAGCATCCCGACAAGCGCTCCCGCATTATCAGTGAGCACGCGGACCGTGTGGAGGACCGTTATGGATTTTCCGCTCTTCGTACTGAACCGGCTCTCAACAATGAACGTATCGGTTCTCAGTTTTTCCAGTTCTTCGCGCTTTCCCAGGTATCTTTTTCTGTCATCGGGGTGCACGAGTTCCATGAACGGGCTGCCGATCACTTCTATCGGTTTTCGTTCGAGAATACGACAGGCTGCATCATTCATGAACAACAATTTCCCGTCCTTGTCGGTGATCGTGATAATGTCGTTCGATAGTTCGACGAGATTCTTGAATTGTTCCCCGGTCAGGCGATATTTTGCCAGTATTCTTTTAGCCAGCATGCCGAACAGGCCTGCAAGGGCTCCGAAAACAACGAGACCGGCAAGAAATAATGAGTTAAAATTAAGTTCATAATCGGAGAGGTCAAAAAGCAACGCATTCGGAAACGTCCCGTGCGGGAACAGGAACGAATGAACAGCCGTATATGCCGCAAAGAGCAGGAAGCCCGCGACGATCAAGAACAGTATTTTCTTATTCTTGTTCTTTATCTTCATAGGACACTGCAACAGGATCGATGAAAATCAGATGAAGTGGGGACCGGTGACGACACTCGACATTTAGTACGTATGCTGTAAACTACCTGGGAAATAGCGGGTTGAGTCTTATTTTATTACGCGTGAACGAGCATCATGCGGCGTCTGCACCGTATAGATATGGCGGCTATCCGCATGCCTGACCCTCTCGGGCATCTTCCCCTCGGTAAGAGCGCTAATTCCGGCAAGGATGATCTTCCGCATTCCATCCGAGTAGCGATTTTTCAGAGAGCGGCATTCAGCAACCGGGACAGGGAATGTTCGCGTTTTCCTCCGAAAATGCATGTATGGCCGTTACTATCCCGTTCCAACCGTTACTTCCCCGCTTTTTCAGCAACCGGTTTCGAAGCAGGTTCGATCGCCTGCGTCTTTCCCATTGCTTCTACGCTCCATGTTGAACCGACGAGTTTCTCTTTCACTATTTTATATTTTTTCTGTGATTCGGGAATATTCCCGGAAGCCTCATAAAGTCTCGCGAGTTCGATAGTAGCAACGCCCGGGTCTCCGATGGCATCTGATTGTTCGAATGCCTTGATGGCCTCGGCCTGTTTCCCGAGCATGACGTACACATACCCCATGCGCTGATACACAAGTTTCAGCAGAAATTTTTTGCCCGAGTAGGTATTTACAAAAGCCTGATATTCTTTGAGCGCCTCTTCCGCCTGACCGAGATTCGCCAGACAGTTGCCGGCGTAATACTGTGAGATCGCCGCGCTCATGGTCCCGGAATATTTATTCTGGACGCCGCGGAAGAGTTCAAGAGCTTTTCCGTAGTCCGCCGGCGAATACCCCGATGAACTATAGGATTCATAGGCAGTAGTGAGAAGCGACCTGGCCTTCCGCTCATCCCCGGACCGCATGAGTGAATAGCCACCGGTTATCACGAGCAGCGCTATCAGCAATAATACGGCGATGACAACCTGTTTTTTGTAAGCTAACAGAACTGTCGTGACCTTGTTCATGATGGTCGCGATCTCCTGTTCCTGTGTTTGCTTTGTGACACGTACTTTTTTCTTGATCGTAAGCATTTCCAAAAACCTCCCTTGCATGGTTAGATATAATGAGAATCTTATTGGCACAAAGACAGTAAAGACTATGCGGCATACATGATTCCGTTTTTCCGAGTTATCCTGTTTTTGTGCCGCTGTTACTTATTGAAAGACGCAATCGCTTTTGCGGCCAGACTCTTCGAATTTTGAAAAATCGCGGCAATCGCATCCGTGCTCAGGCCCGCGCCGAGCAGGATGTTCCGCGCAAACTCATCGGTGATCAAGTCTCCCGGTTCGTGGGTGTCCGTATCGATCACGAGTTTGGCGCCCGTCTCGCCTGCTCTCTTTGCCACATGTCCGTTCGACAGGCTGTGTCCCTTGCGCGCAGTGATCTCAAGATGTACCCCGTTTTTGAAAGCGAGTTCGGCTTCTTCTTTGGTGATCAAGCCGGGATGAGCGAGGATGTCAACCCTCGCCTCGATCGCCGCCCTGTTCGTCCCCGGGTGGACAGGTTCCACGAGCGTTTCGCCGTGGGCGACCACGATCATTGCGCCGAGAGCGCGGGCCCGGTCGGTGAGTTCGGTGAAGGTTTCCGGCGGAATGTGCGTGAGCTCGATGCCAGGCAGGGCCGTGATCTTCCATCGACGGTTAAGTTCTTTGCACGCGGCGGCCACCCGCGGGATAGTGAAATCAAGGTTTGAGGCGTCGGCGTGGTCCGTGATCGCGATAACTTCGTACCCTTTCATCACCGCGCGCCGCACCAGTTCCGACGGTACCAGCACGCCGTCGCTGAATAAAGAATGGGTATGGAGATCGATCATAGCCTCACCTTCGGTGTATTGGAAATTGGAAATTTTAAATTTATTTTGCATTTTTCAATTTCCAATTTCCAATCTTCAATTTCCAATTCGCGCGATCAACGCGCCTTCCCTTGGTAACTTCCCCGCTGTTCCATGAAGGCATCAAGGTCGCGAAGCAGTTCGCTCCGAGTTTTGTTCCAGAGCGGCGCTATCAGGATTTCGTCCGGCGCAGCCGCGAAAAGCCGCTGCAACACGATATCCGGCGACAGCCGTTCCAGAAAATCCGCCAGCATCTCGATATATTCATGATAACCGAAGACCGCAAAAGGCTTTTCCGCGTAGAGATCCGCAAGCGCCGTCTCCTTCACCACCTGAAGCTGGTGGATCTTGAGGAACTCGATCGGCAATCGTGAGACCTCATCGGCCATAGCGAGCATCTCTTCCCGCGTTTCCGTCGGGAAGCCGAGTATGAGGTGGGCTCCGACATGAATTCCCCTTCCGATGGTTATTGAAAGTGCGTGCTTAAAGCAGGCGTAGTCATGCCCCCGGTTGATGAAAGAAAGAGTCGTATCGTAGATCGACTGGAGCCCGTATTCCACCAGAACGAAATGGTCGCGGCCAAGCGTTTCGAGCAGCGCGATCTTTTCCTCGTCTACGCAGTCCGGCCTCGTGCCGATGGCAAGGCCGACAACTCCGGGATTGTCGAGCGCCTCGCGGTAAAGCCGATCGAGAATCCCGACGTCCGCATACGTATTGGTATAGGGCTGAAAATAGACGATAAACTTCTCTGCGCCATAACGCGAGCGGAGGTAGGGAATACCCTTGCTAATCTGCTCGCGCAGTGAAGCCGTGCTCGTGCACGCCGAGGGCCGGAAACTGTCGTTGTTGCAATAAATGCAACCGCCTGTAGCAACCGTACCATCGCGGTTGGGGCAGGTAAACCCCGCGTCAACGTTCACCTTGTAGACCGGCGCGCGGTACAACTGCTTCATGTACTGCCCAAAAGCGTTGTAACGTCTTACCGTTGTTTTCTTATCGCTGATTTCCGCCACTTTCATAATACGGACCGGCACGAATGTTTGCACCATACCCGGTTTCTGTTCGGGCCAAAAAGTCTTGCGTACTATACCAGAGGCAGGCAAAAAAATCCAGAAGGGATTTATTATTGACGGCGCGTCGTTTTCAATGCGTTATTGAATGTTTTTTTCAACAGCATCCAGAAATTCCTGCGCAACGGGCAAGAGTTCCTCAATATCCGTTTTGGCGATATTTTTCTGACATTCGCAAGCCGGCCGGAGGTCAAAAGCCTTTCGGAAAGCATCGAGGAACCTGCTTTCAAATATCCCTGTTTGAACGTACTCCCGCTCAAAAAGCGATATCGCCGTGCTCTGAATCGGAGCCGGTATCTGTCGTGCCTGGAGCAGTCCGAGCACCGGATAGAGGAATGTATAGTACAGGCTGTTCATCACAAAGCTCGGCTCCGCGCCTTCAGTAAAGAGAGCCTTTGCGTCTTTAAGGGAATCTCTTGCGTGACTCAGCCGTTTTTGGACTTGATTTCTTTGTATTTCATCCATGTTTTATCATCCTCGCTTTTTGCAAAAGATTTGTTCCTTTTTTGATGACCTCGTAAAATATCAAATTATCACACGGAGGCACAGAGATCACGAAGAAAGATCCGATAATAACGGTAACTATTCAGCACATCTGAACACAGAAGAACGTTACACCAGAGAAAAACCCTTTTATCCGCAGATTAGATGGACGTCACGCCGAGGCGTGATGAAATCTGCATAATCTGCGGATAACATCTTGACCTGAACAGTTACTATAGCAAACGCAATAATTGTTGTTATATCATTTGTAGGGCAACCCTTCAGGGTTGCTTAAAGCAAGGCTAAAGCCTTGCCCTACAGGTAACAATATTTAATGCGTTTGCATTAATCACGAAGGTTTATTCTCTTGATGACTTCGTGGCTTTGTGTGAGACATGACTTTTTTACGATTTCATCAGTTGTTGTACTTTTTCATTTTTTACAGATTCACTCTCGTCCATGTTGCTGTCCTGCCAAGCAACGAGATGCCGAGGAACCCGCGCATCTCGAGTTGACCCGGAGTGACCAGCGTCATCTTGCCGCTGTAGGTCTTTCCGTTCTTGGGATCGTAGACTTTTCCCCCGGCCCATTTGTTCTCTCCTGCATGCGCAAAGTCACGCAGGATGGCAAGTCCCAGACGCGGCGTCTTCCTGAGATTCGGATCAGGGTTGTTATTGTCCAACTTCGGCGTGCCCGGGACGCCTTCCCGGGAACCTTCCGGATAGTTCGGCTCGGTGAGCTCGACGAGCTTTCCGCAGTATTTATCTCCGCATTTGAATAGTTCGATCTTCGCGCTCTTCTCTTGATTGTTCCAAACGCCCAGAATGTCGTCATCTCCGGCAAACACGGCAGTCGGAACCAGCAAAATAAGGACCATAAGAATTTGCAGAATACGTGTATTCATGATGTAGTTCTCCTTTCGAATATTTGTCATCTGCCCCCCCTCACCCTAACCCTCTCCCCTCTGGGGCGAGGGAACATTTACTTCCTCTCCCCAAGGGGAGAGGACCGAGGTGAGGGGGAATTTTCATGCTCCCATGTGAGCGTCAGTTCATAAACGTTTCATATCATTCAACAGCGATCGAACGGTCTTCATATTCCTCGGATCATCGTCTTCAGATTCCTTTGGTGTTTCCATAATCTTCGGCACCTCTTTGAACGCGGGATGGGCAAGCAATGCCCTAAATCCCTCGAGGCCGATATTGCCTTCACCGATATGCCAATGGCGATCGACACGCGAATTGAAGTCGCGCAGACAGTCATTGAGATGCATGCCCTTCAGCCGCTCCATGCCGACAGTCGCCGTGATCTTCTTTGCCAGCGCCTCCACCCCTGTCCTGGTGCGAATGTCATACCCGGCCGCAAAACCATGACAGGTGTCGTAGCAGATGCCGATGCGGGAAGGATCTTTCAGTCGTGAGATGACTTCCTGTATCTGCTCAAGTTCATAGCCGATATCGCCTTTTTCTCCGGCAGTATTTTCAAGCAGGATCATGGCCTTCGGTGCATGAAGCTTGATGGCCATGTTCAGCGCTTCTGATACGCGGTCGATCATCCATTGCGGTTCCTGCCCGCTGGCCGAACCAAGGTGCGTGACCAGATATTCCGCGCCGATCGCCTCGGTGCGCTCCAGGTCGATGACGAAGTGTTCAATGGATTTTGCGTAAAGGTCGGGCTTCGACGACGCGAGGTTGATGAGGTAATTCGTATGCACGAAGACCGGTTCGATGTCCCATTGCTCGCGCAGTTTCTTGAACTCGGCAATATCGTCCTTATCGAGCGGCTTGACCGTCCAACCGCGCGGATTCCTGCTGAATATCTGCATGCAGCTGCAGCCGAGTTCGTAGGCGCGCCGGACCGCGAGGGAAAAGCCGCCGGAGATGGAGACATGAAAACCGATGCGCAAAGGCATTCTTTCACCACTATCAATCATGACATATTAATATCGCATCGCTTTTGCTAATTTTTAGTATTCATCGGACCATTCTATTCTTTCTTAGTCTTTGCCGTATACGTCGTCCCCTTTTCGGCACAACAGGGTGTATGTGCCTCGTGGCCTTTTTGACGCAGCCACCATTCCTTGAAGTGCCCGGTTTCCGCCTTGTTGTGAAAATACGCAATTTGTTCTTCTCTGCTCATATTCTTGATTTCTTCATAGATTTGCAACTGCGCCGATCGTTTGAAAGCAATGCAGTCGAATGTTTTATCACTCTTCTTCATCTGTCACAACCTCCACCGGAGAGATGATGGTCAATATACCGTAACCATTCAAGAGGTTTACCTGATTGTACGCCTTCATCTTGTCAAGCCTGACAATATGCTTAAAATTCCATGAAACAATTGCATCTGCCCGCGATACAGTGGCAAGCGCAACGTGTGTCATATCGTCGAGCCATTTGGGACCAAGTATTTTTGCTTCACGGTACGCATCCCTTAATGCAAAGGTCTCATTGTCGGAATAGACTCGTTCAACACAACTGTCCGGCAATGAGCTGAGCAGATTACGAACAAACTCCGGAGCATTCTCCAGTTCCTTCAGCACAACATCACTGACCAACAGCAGAAGTCCGCCGGATATTGCATGGTCAATCAACTTGTTTGAGGTCTCTGAATATTCTTCGTCAAAACAACCGCCGATGACCGAGGTATCAACATAAATACGCATTAATTTATTCATACGCCGCACCTCCAAACTTCTTTTTCGGCTTCTCTTTCATGGAAAGTTATAATCTGATTATAGTGGAAATGGGGCGAATTGAAAAGAATAAACTTGCGGTATTTTTAGGTACGCCGGTTCTCCGGGATGAATATATTTGCTAATCTTGAATTTTGACTTAGGCGCCACTGACCATGCGTTCAAATTCCTCCTCGCTGATGACCTTCACCCCAAGGGCCTTCGCCTTCTCCAGTTTGCTTCCCGCCTCTTCACCCGCCAGTACATAGCTCGTTTTCTTCGATACCGAACCGGCAGCATGCCCGCCCAGCCGTTCAATAAGTTCCTCAATTTCGTTCCGCGGTCGTGAAAGAGAACCGGTTACGACGATGGTAAGTCCATCAAGCGGGCCCCGCTCTTTCTTCGTACCAGTTTCATAGTCGGAATTCGATATCATCACTCCCAACTTCTTCAGCGTACCTAAGGTCTTCAGGTTTTCCTCCTCACTGAAGAAGCCCGAGATCGATTCCGCCAGCTTTTCACCCATCTGTTTGATCTCGATGATATGCCCGGGTTTTACGTTGTACAGGTCTTCGATCTTCTCAAAGTGCCGCGCAAGCTGCCTGGCGGCATATTCGCCGACATGAAGGATGCCAAGGGCAAAGAGAAACCTGCTAAGCGTCGTCTGCTTGCTCTTTTCGATGGCTTCGATCAGATTCTGTGCGGATTTTTCCGCGAACCGCGGGAGTTCTATCAATTGTTCCTTCCTGAGCGTATAGAGATCAACAAAATGTTTTATGAGACCCTGACGATAGAGAAGTTCCACGTTCTTTTCTCCGAGGCCTTCTATGTCCATTGCTCCCCGTGAAGCGTAATGCATGATACGTTCAAGCACCTGAGCGGAACAGTTCAAGCCTATGCACCGGAAAGCCACTTCGCCTTCTTCCCGCACAACATGAGAACCGCATATGGGACAGTGTTTCGGCGGAGGGAATTGTTTTTCATGACCCGTTCTTTTCTCTTTGATGACCGTCACGATATGGGGTATCACGTCACCCGCCCGCTCCACGACCACCGTATCGCCGATGCGGATGTCCTTGCGCTCGATCTCGTCCCAGTTGTGAAGTGTCGAGCGAGAGACCGTGACCCCGCCGATCCTTACCGGTGTCATGATTGCAACCGGCGTTATTGCTCCGGTCCTGCCGACGGACGCGACAATGTCCTCGATGACCGTAGTGCCCTGATGGGCTGCGAACTTATACGCTATTGCCCAGCGCGGCTCGCGTGTTTTGACACCCAACGCTTTCTGGAGCTTGAACTCATTTACCTTGATGACAGCGCCATCGATCTCGAAAGGAAAAGCCGGTCTGTTTTTTTCAATCTTTTTGATGGAATCGATGACCTGCTCAGCGCCATGAACAACATCCAGCACTGCGGGCGCCGGGAAATGGGCTTTTCTGAGCCACGAGATAAAGTTCGTCTGACTCGTAAACCCGATCCCTTTCATGGCGCCGACACCGTAGCAAGACATATGGAGCTTCCTCTTTGCGGTAATGGCGGAGTCAAGCTGCCTGATTGCTCCAGCCGCCGCATTTCTTGGATTCGCAAAAAGGGGTTCACCTGCCTTTTCCCTTTCGCTGTTAAGCGTATCGAATTCATCGATAGTGATGAACACCTCACCACGGATATCGATCTCATCGGGGACGTCCACACCTTCGATCGTGAACGGCAGCGCCTGGATGGTCCTGATATTCGTCGTTACCTCTTCGCCTTCATACCCATCACCTCGTGTAGAGGCATGGTCAAAAAACCCTTTTTTATAGGTTAGTTCCATCGCAAGACCGTCGTATTTCGGCTCAACCGTATATTCCACAACATCATCGGATTTAAGGAATCTTTTTACCCGCAGGTCGAATTCCCGAACCTCGTCATACGAGAAGGCATTGCCGAGCGACAGCATGGGTTCAGCATGTTTGACTTTTTCAAATTTGTCGAGAGGCGGGGCGCCGACGCGCTGCGTTGGAGAATCAGGCAAGACGTATGCATATTGCTCTTCGAGTTCCTTCAGTTGCCGGAACAGCTTGTCATATTCAGCATCAGAGATAACGGGGGCATCGAGGACATGATAGCGATAATTATACTCGTTGACTTCTTTAACGAGATTTTTGATTTCTTTTTTGATGTCAGAGATAATCTTTCCCATGATGGTCGTGGATAGGAAACCAGTGTGCAGAGTCGTTGCCCCGAACTCTGAACTCCCAACGGAGCCTGCCCCCGAATGATTCTATCGGGGGAACCGTGAACAGTTACGTATCCCCCTTCTCCTCCAACTGATAATCCTTGATCTTCGTCAGGAGCGTCTTGTAGCTCACCTGGAGCACCTCCGCGGCGCGGGTCTTGTTATTGCCCGTCTGCTTCAATACTTGCTTGATGCGCCGGGACTCGGCTATGCGCGTGGCCGCTGCCGCAACATCCTGGAGCGGGCCATCCATGGGCACATGCTCCGAAAGCGCGTCAAGGATGCTCGATTCGCTGATGCCGAGGTCCTGGCTGCGTATCACACCGCCTTCCGCATAGATCACGGCGCGCTCGATCACGTTCTCCAGCTCACGCACATTCCCCTTCCATGGCGATTTCATCAGAATATCCATCGCCTCTTCAGAGATTGTGAGCGGCCCCTTCCGCACTTCGGCTGAATACTTATTCAAAAAATTCTGTGCAAGCGCCGGGATATCGTCACGTCGTTCACGGAGCGGCGGGATGGTGATGGGGAATACGTTCAAGCGATAGAACAGGTCTTCCCTGAACAACCTTGCGGCCACGGCTTTTTCAATGTCCTTGTTCGTTGCTGCAACGATGCGAACGTCTATTTTGATCGGCTTGCCCCCTCCCACGCGCTCGATCACCTGTTCCTGAAGCACGCGGAGCATTTTCGCCTGAAGGGCCATATCCATATCGCCGATCTCGTCAAGGAATACCGTGCCTTTATCGGCAAGTTCGAATTTCCCCAGCTTTCGCGCGTCCGCTCCGGTGAAGGCGCCGCGCTCGTACCCGAACAATTCGCTCTCCAGCAGTTCCCGGGGAATGGCGGCTGAATTGATCGCAATAAACGGCGCGTTTTTGCGAAGGCTCAGGTAATGGATGGCCCGCGCGAAGAGTTCCTTGCCTGTACCGCTCTCGCCGTGGACCAGTACCGATGCGTTGGTCGGCGCCACTTTCTGTATCTTGGCCATGATCTCCTGCATCTGGCCGCTCTTTCCGATGATCTTTGGAAGACCGAGCTGGTCGGCGAACTCTTCTCTCAGGAGAATGTTTTCGGTTGCCATGCGCGAGGCGTCGAGCGCCCGTTTGATCAACACGAGCAGATGGTCGGTATCAAAGGGCTTGGTCAGGAAATCGTAGGCACCTTGCTTGACTGCCTTGACCGCGGTCTCGATGGTTCCGAATGCGGTCATCACGATCACCGGCAGGAGCGGGTTTTCCTGCTTGACCGCCTTCAGCACTTCGAAACCGTCCTTTTTCGGGAGTTTGAGGTCCGTAAGCACCAGGCCGATGCGCTCGTCGGAGAGCTTTCTGATGCCCTCGGCGCCGTCTCTGGCCGGGATCACCTGGTAGCCTTCGGCCTCAAGGGTCTGCTTGAGCATGTCGAGCATGCTTTCTTTGTCTTCAATGACGAGAATGGTATCCATATTTTTTATCCGAGAACACCCGCGTTTATTCGCGAATCTTATGATAATGGTTGATCAACCAGTCTTTCCTATTCGACTGTCCCGTGCCATAATTCAATACAGTTGCCAATCGCATGCCGAATAACGTCATCCTCTCCCGTTTAAACAATACCCTGATTTTGCCCGCTGGTACACAAAGATAGATTATATCATATGGTAATGCCGGTCGCTGTCATTGCCCAAACGCCGGATAGCCGTCTATGCCTGAATTTGCGTTCGTTATGTTTAGCTGATAGCCTGCGCCGTACGGATCAACAAGCCAGATATCATAATCTCCGTCCCTCATGGAACCGATGGCTATGGACATCTCGTCGAACGACCAGGCAGGCGTATATTCATCATACCCCACACCCGGAGAATCCGTAAGCTTGATGATCGTCTTTGTGGCTACAACAACTTTATGAAGCTGAGATGACCTCCCGACGTATCTTCTTCTGGTGAAAGCTATCTCCTGCCCGTCCGGGCTCCACGCGGGATCGAAGTCCCCAACCGACATATATTCCCCCTCTGGAGGGCAGGTCAATGATCCGATGGAGTTCCCCGCCGTGTCCATGAGGGAAATAACATAATTAGTTGCGCAGCCTGTCTGGGATTGAACAAATTTTGAGTATGCTATGGAGTTGCCGTTCGGCGACCAGGCCGGGCTGCCGCTGTATGAAGATCCCGCTATATCGGTAAGCTGCGTCTCCGCCCCGGTCGCTACATCGACTGTGAATATTTCTATATCCGCGGAATACGGATCCTGGCTTATGTCCCGCTCAAAGGCGATCTTCGCGCCATCCGGCGACCAACTCGGCCAATTCCCTGAGGTAAAAACAGTGGGGGTAAGAGTCGTGTCGGTTAAGTTTAATGTCTGAATGGCGGCATTCACAACAAGTCCGTCAGGGCTGCTGGCAAAAGCAAGAATGTTTCCGTCAGGCGACATGGTGATCTTGCCGATATAGTATCCGTCCGGGTTGTCATAAACTATGCTCTGGTTCGTCCCGTCTGCGTCAATTTTGTATATTTTGTCCCATCCGCTCATCGTTGCCACATAATAGACATGCGGGGGAAGGGCGACTTTACCGATCACGGCGCCTTCTTCGTTTCCGAGTTTGCCGCGAAAAACGACGATGTAGCGCTTTGGCGTAATGTTGTCTGAGGGTGGCGCAAAGGAGATGACGTCTGTCTGCGCTCCGGGTTCGAGGGGAGTTGTTAGATCGAGATCTGCGAGAAATGCCCTATTGCCTGATGTGTCATCATAAAATAGGGTGATTGTCCCAATGGTTGTCTGGGTGGCTTGATCAATGTAGGAAGACATCGTTTCCGTTCCGAGGTTTTTGACCTTGATTCCGCCCGATACCTGAGTTATCCCAAGCTTGCCCCGGAAGAAGTAGTTCAACAGACCCGCGGAGTAGCCGATAGCGCGGGGGAGAAGTTCTTTTGCATAGGTGTTATGCACATTGTTGTCAAGCCAAACTTCCTTTATCTGCGGATTATTGCCTGCCGTCTCCACTTCGCTATTTATAAGACTGAGCGCAGCAAAATGATCTACGCTGCTTTGATCCGCCGGGCATTGCTTTCTACTCACATATTTGGTAGGCGTGTTTGAGCCAGGTAGATAGTCAGTGCATAGATACTGATTGATTGAATCGATATTGATCTGAGGAGAAGTGTAAATATGTTCGGATGTCGGGTTATTGTTTGGTATCGTAGAATCGCTGAAGTAATTGGCATTGGTGAATTCGGCCAAACCCAGAACAGAACCAATTTGATCGGTGTCCCAATAGTCCGTTACTCTTGGGTTGCTGAATGCCGGTAATTCTATCGTTTTGGTTGCACTCGAAATAAGGTCTGGATTACCCTTAATATAATCTTCAAATGGATTACCAAACCATTTTATAGGATTCATGGAAGTAATCCCATGGTAAGTGAGGTGTGATCTGAAATCATTTCTGACATGAGCAGGTACTGCCATATCTTCCAGAAGGTGCACCACTTGTCCGACTGCCTGAAAAGTCTTCGCAAAATTTATTTCACGAGCAGTGCCGGTAGGTGACGTTAAGGCTGAATAGTAATATTCCCTGGCATTCTCCCAGCCCATTGTCTGACTGTTGCGCTGTATTACCGGACTTCCGGGGGCCTGATATCCGGTCGCCCAGACAATGTTCGAGTACCATGGTTTCCAGCCATAGCACCATATATCCAACCACAGCGGCTCATCACTCATGGCAGATTCATTCCATGGCTTCAAAGGATTATGAAAATGATTTGAGGCACGGCAGTTGGGGGTATCTTCAAGAAAAGAACCTTCTGTTAACCACCAAAGAATTGTGTTGCCATTTAGCACTGATGACACGCCATCTGTAAATCCTAGAATTACTTTCAAATACGAATTAGAATTAGTTGCAAAGTTATCGACGGCTTTTGCTGTCAGGTCTCTGTGAGTCCTTTCGTTATCAAAACCGATAGCAGAATTTGCATAATAAATAATAAGAAGAAGAATGCATATAATTCCTTTTTTCATCTTAGCCTCTCTCCTTCTAGTTCTTCCCATCTATATGCTTCATTAATTAGTTTTCCCCAATGCGTCATACTATGTAAGAAGAAGACATGATCTTTTCTCAAGTATTCTTTTCGAAAAGAATATAACTTTATTATTTGTTCATTCTCCCACTTGAAATCCGTCCTTTTTTTATAATCAGGGAAAATAAACTCGTTATTCCAAGCAACATAACCTTTTTTATAAACAGTAATATGGGGGGGATTTACCCATGGATCGAGAACACCTGAAATAGTGACCTTTCCCTCTTTGTCGGAAAGCATTTCAATAACCTTGTATGATTCGGTCGCAGCCATTCCAGGCACTCCTTTTGTCTTTGTCCATTCTACAAGCACCACAGCGCCTTCTACCGGCTGCTGGGTCTCAGCATCAATGACCTTGCCGGTTATTCCAGCATAACATCCAGGGCAGACAACTGAAATAAACATTACAGCAATAAGGATAATCTTTACTTTGCTAATCATATTTTGAGCCTCCTTGATTCTTTATTCATTTTGCAATATTGTGAAATATTAGAATCCCAGAATTTTCCACATGCCGTTATCATCGATAACAAACGTAAGAGGATATGCGTATTCTCCATCGGATTCTTGTCTGATTGCGACGCACTCCGCGGCCACATCTTGGACAGAATAGATTTCAATTCGAGTAATTTCCGACAGTCTTGCTGCAATATTGCGGGATGGATTAATAAATATGGACCCGTACCTGTCCCGCGCGCCTGGGACAAAATAGTCTAAAGCTGCGTCCGTATTCCCGCTAAGAACAGCCGCCTTCATCCCCTCCCATTTGTTTCTGAGCAGGGAATCAAGTTGTGCCCTATTCATCACTGTGATGGTTATGATATCCTGATAAGTATTACTGTCCGGCCCTGTTGAACTGATGGTGAATGTGTACCTACCCTCTGTAGTCATCCTCACCTTGTACTGATCCGTGGTTGATGAAATGACTTGTGGTTGGACCGGGCCTGTTGCGCTCAGAGTTGAATTTGCAATGCTGAACGTCCCGTCCACGCTCAAAGTGACTTCCAGAGGCGATATTCCTGATTCAATATTCGACGTTAAGCGGATGTAGTTTCCGGTAGTCGTTGCGTTCACCGTCACCGATGCCATTGCCGTATATCCTGCGGTATCAATTGCGCTGACTGTGATAGTATTCGCCCCTTCTGCCAGCGGCACATGATTAGCGACAAACTCGCTGCCATATACGGTTGCCACGATGCCATTCACCGTCACTCCGGTCTCGTTGCCCGTTGTATTTGTGATCATGCCCTTAACCATTACATCAGGCCTGGATATGGTTGCGGAGTTTGCGGGCGACGTTATTGCGATGTTGATCGGACCCGAAGTCGTGAAGGTGCTGTCATTTGATAAAGCAGAGATGCCATAGCTGTTCGTTGATGTCACACTGAAATGATATGTTGTCTGCATAGCGAGATTTGTGAGCGTAAGGCTGTGGTCTGTTGTAAGCGTCGGATCGCTGATCGTGTTTTCGTATGCCGTTGTCGTGCCGTATGAGACGAGGCTGTCTGATGGCTGATCTGTTGTCCAGGTGATTGTGGCCAAACCTGTGGTTATGCTACCGGCTGCCACTGCGCTGATCGTCGGAGGGATGTTTGTGCCTATTGTATTGAAGGTATTATCTGGTGAAGATGATGTAAGTTCATGGCTGTTTGTAGACGAAACTCTGAAGTGATATGCCGTTCCAGGAGTAAGATTATTTATTGTGATGCTGTGTTTTGTGGTCAACGCTGGATCAGAAACCGAATTACCATACGCTGGGGATGTTCCGTATTCGACAGTACTACTGGCGGCCTGGTCGGTGGTCCAGGTGAAGACCGCCGCTTCTCCGGTAATGTTGCCGGCCGTAACTACGTTGATGATAGGCGGCGTGAGACTGATCGACCCGTTAACCGCTACTGTCTGGCCTGCGGTCAAATTGCCGGAGAATTTGAATGCGCCATAATCTACCTTCGTGATCGTTCCGCTGTACAGCCCCTGGCTAACCGTTGGTATGGAATATTGCCCGGCTGGATCGGTAAAAGTTGTGTGGATTATGGACAGTGAATCAGTTATCGATGCCTGGGCAGAGGGTATAGGCTGGCCGGTTAAAGAATCGGTCACTATTCCTTTAATAGTGCCCTTTGTCACGAGAGTGACTATAACGCTGCTTGTAATGGTTTGGTTATAGGCATCTATAGCCGTTGCCGCTATCGTGTTCTGGCCCTCGCTTAAGGAAAGCGTCGCTGTGAAGGTATTACCGCTCACGGTCGCTTGTGTGCCATTGACCGTTACCTGTGCATTCTTGCTCACGCTTCCGGTAACTGTTAAAGGCGAAGAATTGAGCACTGCCCCGGATTGCGGAGACGTTATTTGCAACGTGAGGGTTGGTATTGGAGCAAGTTGAACATGTAAGGTACTAACCTGGCCTGCTGTCTTCGTCCCGTTTATTGTCTGTTTGATATATCCTCCTTTTTCGAAAATTGCCGTGAAACTACCATCCGCGACTTCCAGTATTGTATATGTACCGTTTGAATCAGTTGTTGCCGTATGTGTGCCGAGAGAATCTGAGACAGTTATCGCAACATTCGGCAAAGGCAATGCTGTGGAAGAATCAGTGACCGTTCCTGTGATTGAATTCGACGGCAAGGTGCCGGTTCCGTTCACCTGTATCGTAATGGTAGGGTGATCTGCATCGTTCGATAGGACTTCTATAGCATCGGCAAAAGTGCCGGTAGCGGTTGGAGCGAAGCTTACCGTCAATGTACAAGAGGCTGAAGCAAGCAGTACGGCGCCCGTGCAACCATCAGCAGTTATTGTAAAAGGTACCCCCGGCTTGGTGACATTCTTAATTATCAATTCACCGCCGCCGGAGTTAGAAACATTAACGCTTATTGTTGGCGAGCTGCCGATTCCAACAGCATTGAAATCAAGACGGGAAGGTATTACCCCAATTTCCCAATTATCAACCAGCTCGGTGAAGTATGCTTCGCTGACGTTGAACCAGTTTTGCGCTGCCACGACCCTGAACTTCATAAATCCGGCGCCGTCCATAAGATGGAGAAGAGGAGTAACGTCGATATGGTTCCAGCCAGCCCAGACATTCCCTGTCACAGCCTTGGACGGCTGCACGGTCTTGCCGTCCGGGTAATAAGCGTATATATGAACAGGCTGAGGGGTGCCGCCATACAGATCGTTTAAATATACGTGTAATACGGCACTGGACAGCTTCCGGGCCTCCACGTTGGATCGAAAACTCATGACATCGTAATTTGATTTGTTTTGCTGAACCTGTAGGGCCTGGGTGTACGATCCGTCCTTCATAAGAACGGTCACGTCTTGGGTGTTTTTATCGGGAGCCGATTCCGTCCTTAACCCGGCGATGAACACCGCCTCCTGGAAAAGATCCACAGAACCGTCACAGGCATCGCCGATGCTGTCCCCATCGAGGTCAACCTGTGCCGGATTGTACAGGGTAGGACAATTATCCTCGGTATCGCCGATTCCATCGCCATCGATATCTGTCCCGGCTTTTACTTCTATATAATCCCTTTTGATCTCGGTATCTGTAGAGCCGCCGGAGTCCGTTACGGTAAGCACAACGGTGTGCATCCGGACGGTATTATAAACCGCAATGGGATTCTGCTCATTAGAGTCAATAAGGCCGTCATTGTCAAAATCCCATGCCCATGAGAGAATATTTTTACCTTCGGCGGCGCTCGACTTATCAGTAAAGTTTACAGTCATGGGTGCGTAACCACTCGTGGGGGTGGCTATAAAAAACGAATCCATGGCTGCACCGTATTTTGTGTACCAGAAGCTTTGAGTAACCATGTTGGTGTAGTACGCTTGAAACCCCATGTCGATAATCTTCGAATTGTTACTATGGTAAAAGCTCCATCTCGCAGTAGGGTATTGCCAGAGATCTCCCGAAAGCTTCGACGCCACTATAATCGGGGGCTCAAAATACTTCTGGACTGCGAGCCCTTCGTCAACCACTTTGACCTCATACGGAATGTCGTCAACAAGTATCAGAATGCCGCCCTTGTCGGGGGTGCTTGAAACCTGAAGGTCCCAACCGCTCAGCCATGGCTGGGTATGCAAATGAAGGTAATGGGCATAGTTGCTGTTACTGGATACCGCGACCCTCGCATCGCCATTTTGATGAATCACGAAGGAGTAGCCGTTCACTCCAAGGTTCATTGTTTCAAAAGAGGACGGCTGGTTGGCGTCTCCCCGAAGCACTCTTGATCCCATGAGAATATACGGGACGTTATCCGGTCCGACGGCAATATCGAATTCTCCGGATAAACTGCCGCTCGCGATCGGCCAGACGGTCGTCTTGTGCCATGTGCCGCCTACCCGGTTAGCATAAGTGAGGGTTTGAGCGCTTTTTCCTTTTGATGTTTCATACAACTGATAGACGACGTGGGGTACGCCGTTTGCGTCTATTGCGATGGCACACTTCGGTTGAATAGAAGTCTTTCGGCTTTCTAGTATTTCATAGCCCTCCCATGAATGGTTTGCTTTCGGGCTGTTCGCAGTGTTGAATTTCTTGTAAATGGGATGATAATCCCAGTTAAATGTTACCATGTGCACCACGTTCTGGCCGTCGATTGCGAGGCCGATCCCGGCCCCACCACGCCACTGATCCTCCCAACCGACGCCGCTCCAGCTTGACCCATCCTGGGATGTGTACACTTCCACCCACCCGTCCCACTGACCGGTATGCCCCGCGTCACCGATGAAATAGTAAATTCTGCCCGATGAAGTCCTGATTATCCGCTTGCCGTTATTAAGAGCGTTTACCAGCCCCAGATTGAGCATGACCGGATCATCAATAGCGAAAGCATAAAGCGAAGACGCCAGCACTAATAAAAAGGCCATTAAGAACTTGGACATTCGAATGATTCCGCTCTTCATGTCTTTCAGCTTTTTCTTCTTTGCACGTATATCCCTCATTCGGTCCTCCCTCACTTGATATGCTGCAATTGATCTTAACTTTTTATCATCTAGTGCTAAAGCTTTTACAACGATTAACATGGCATCATTTTATTATTGCAATCATTCTATACCAGATCCCGATTGCACTCCAATGACGAGATGCATCACAATATGGTTTTCCCTAAAATATAAATTTATTGATTTTGTTTCCTTGGTCTGAGGCGAAGCCTCGTTCAGAATTGTTCATTTGCGGACACTCGCATTCATTCGAGCCGAAAGAACTTATCCTTTCGGCAGCGTTACCACAAACTCCGTTCCCTGCCCTTCCCTGCTCTTCACCTCGATGCGACCGCCATGGGAGGTAACAATCTTATGTACAAGGGCAAGCCCCATGCCCACACCCGTATCTTTCAAGGTAAAAAAGGGAAGGAATATCTTTTTCAATTTATCGGAAGGTATGCCAATGCCCGTATCGCGAACCACGATCTTGAGGTCACGATTCGTCTTCGCCTCAATGGTAAGCGTACCTCCGTCCGGCATGGCCTCGACCGCGTTCTGAAGAAGATTGGAAAACGCCTGCCGCATCAGGACTTCATCAACGGAGACCTCGGCATCCGCGAGTTTCAATATTGTCTCGATCCGTGAATTCCCGCCTTTGGCCTGCAGGACCGCGGCCATACAGCTCGTGATCATTTCCTTGATGGTGACCTTAACCCGGTTGAGCGATGCCGGACGCGCGAAGGTCAGCAGGTCTCCGATGATCCGATTCATGCCGTTGATCTCGTTCGCGATGCTCCGTATCGTCTCTTGACCGGCCGGATCGTTTTTCTTCGACAGCAGCGTGAGATATCCCGAGATGACCGCCATGGGGTTCCTGAGCTCATGCGCAATGCCTGCCGACATCTCACCGAGCGCGGTCAGGCGTTCCCGAAGCTCCACCTGTTCCAAAAGCCGCTTGACCTCCGTAAGGTCCGAGAAGGAAACGATAACACCAAGTGCGGCCGCTTGCCGGTCCATGAGCACGGCAGTATTGTAACCCAGCCAGAGCTTGCCGCCGGGCCTGTCAAGCATCGTCTCCATCCGCGCAGACGGGACTCTCTTCTCAAGCGTCTCGTGCACCATCCTCGCGATCTCACTGTCTCCGAACAACTCCTGAGCGGTCTTCCCCATGGCCTGTTCCCGATGTAAACAGAGCATCTCCAGAGCGGCGCGGTTGATCGTCGCAAGATGACACTCCTTATCGAAGGTCATTACTCCGTTCGTGACGCACTGGAGAATATTTTCGTTGTAGGTTTCAATGTTCTCGGCGCGTTGTTCCGCAAGTGCCCTGAGCCGCTCCAGCTCTTTTTCCTTCTCCTTGAGCTGTTTGGTAACTTCCTGGAAGGCGTTGATGATGAACGAGGTGTCGGTGGTCTTCTCGCGCTCCACATTCTGCATGCCGAGTTCGCGGCGATACCGACGCGCAATGCTCCACAAGAGCATCGATCCGATCACGACGATCAAAACGCCGAGCATCAGTATGAAAAAGGGTTGAGACGTCATACGCGGAACAGTCCGAGATACCACAAAACGATGGAAGGGCCATGGAACGCGCTCGCTACCGCGCCGATCGCAAGGAACGGTCCGAAGGGAATGAACTTTTCCATTTTATGTCTCTTCAGAACGATCAGTAAAACTCCGACCACGGATCCTGCCAGCGCGCCGAGCATGATGGTAAGGAGAGCGCCCTTCCACCCCAGGAAGCTGCCCACCATGCCCATGAGTTTCACGTCTCCGCCGCCCATTGCCTCGACGTGCCGGAGCTTTTCCCAGATCCATCCGATTGCGAGGAGCGGGCCTCCGCCGAGGACCAGACCAATGAGAGAATTCAGGAAACCCGTCAGGTACGGCCCGGCGTGGGGAATAAGGCTGTCGAGGTGGAACGGCAGCGGATCGCCGAGCGGGGACATGAAGAACGGCGCGAGTGAAAGGCCGACGAGCATGCCCGGCAGGGTAATGCTGTCGGGGATGATCAGGTGGTGGTAGTCGATAACCGTGATGACGATCAAGGACGAGCAGAGGGCCATCATGAGGAATGCCTCTCCGCTGATACCGAACTCGCTGACGATCCAGACAAAGAACAGCGCGTTCACCAGCTCGACAAACGGGTATTGCCAGGAGATGGGCTCTCCGCAATTCCTGCATTTACCCCGCAGGAGTAGAAAACTGAGAAGCGGTATATTGTCGTAGAACCGTATCCCGCCTTGACAACGCGGGCAATGGGAAGGCGGGGTGACGATGGAACCGCCGCGCGGCAGGCGCACGATGCAGACATTCAGAAAGCTTCCCACGAGCAGGCCAACGACAAACGCAACCGCACTGATCATACGCTGGCGTCCCCCTTCCGCTTCGGAGCAAACTTGAACAGGTTTTGCTCGCTCTTGATCTTGGCATTCAACTCTTCGAGTTCCTGTTTCCGGTCAATCAGCTCCTGCATGGCATCGGAGATTTCCTCGTTCTGGATCAGTTGTTCACTCATTTTCGGCAGCGCATCCCCCATGGCGAGGTTTACCACCTTGCGGCCGATGCTTTGGTGCAGTTCATCGATCCGTGTCTGGACCTCGCTGATCCTGATACGCAGTCGGACAATGGCGATCTCAGCCCTCACCCGATCGGCAAAGAGAACAGCGGCAATTGATAACCTCTGCGCGCCTCGTTGCATGTTCAATACCGCTTTTTCCCAGATCGTCATCTTGACTCCTTATTGCGGGTGCAGGGTCCGGGGTACAGGGTTCAGGGTTCAGGTTACAGATTAACAGATAATTACGGTCCTTCCTCTTTCCCTGAACCCTTTAACCTGTTTTTTACTCTATCAGAATACTCGCAAAATATCAACCCACGGATATCAGTCCGAGCCTGCCCTGCCACTTCCGCTTCAGAAGTTCACGGAGCTGCGGATACTGTTCGAGTGTCGGGTCCTGTTGGACCAGTTCAAAGGCTTCTGTTCTTGCCTTTTCGAGCAGGTCCGCGTCACGAATGATGTTCGCCGCTCGCAGGTCCGGCAGGCCAGACTGGCGCGTGCCGAAGAATTCTCCGGGACCGCGCAGCCGCAGGTCTTCTTCGGCGATCATGAAGCCGTCATTCGTGCGGGTGAAGGCATTCAGCCGCTCACGCGCTTCTTCCGCGAACATCCTCGGTCCCATGAGAATGCAATAGGATTGTTTTTCGCCCCTGCCGACCCTCCCCCGAAGCTGATGGAGCTGCGCCAGACCGAACCGCTCGGGGTGTTCGATCGCCATTACCCCGGCATTCGGCACGTCCACGCCGACCTCGATCACCGTGGTCGAGACCAGGAGGTGTATTGCTCCCGCTTTAAAGGACGTCATGACGGCTTCTTTCTCTTCGCCCTTCATTCTGCCGTGCAAAAGCCCTACCTTCCAGTTCGGGAAGATGTCCGCCTGGAGATGCGCTGCCATCTCGGTCGCTGCCTTCAGATCGCTCTTTTCCGTCTCTTCCACAAGCGGATACACCACGTATACCTGCCGTCCTTTCGCAAGCTCGCTTTCGATGAACTGGTACGCATCCTTCCTCCGGTTCTCGAAATAAAGACGGGTGATTATCGGGATCCTGCCCGGCGGCATTTCGTCGATCACGGACACGTCGAGATCGCCGTAGACCGTAAGCGCGAGCGTGCGCGGGATCGGCGTTGCAGTCATGACCAGCACATCCGGCTCATACCCCTTGGACGTGAGCGTGGAACGCTGCATCACGCCGAAACGGTGCTGTTCGTCGATGACCGCGAGTCCCAGGCGGGCGAACTTCACGTTCTGTTCGATCAACGCGTGGGTGCCGACCACGATCTGCGCCGCGCCGGACCCGATCTCTCCCAGCAGTGATTCTTTTTCCTTCTTTTTCATGCGGCCGGTAAGCGAGCGGACGGATATTTTGAGTGACGAGACCATGTCCGTGATATTCTTGAAGTGCTGTTCGGCAAGGATCTCCGTCGGCGCCATGATACAAGCCTGGTATCCATTCTCCACAGCCATGAGCGAGGCGATCAGAGCGACCACGGTCTTGCCGCAGCCCACATCACCCTGCACCAGCCGGTTCATGGGCCGGTCCGCGGTCATGTCTTTTTTGATCTCGCCGATCACCCGCTCCTGTGCGGCCGTCAGTTTGTAGGGCAGGTCCCTTCTGAGCGCTGTCTCGAGCAACGTGAGCGATCTGAACGTTATCCCCTTCTTTTCAACGACCACTCCCCGCTTCCTGAGCGCGAGCCCCAGCTCCAGTGAGAACAGTTCCTCGAAGCTTAAGCGTCGGTGGGCCGCGCTCGTGCCGCGGTTCAGGACAACAAGGTCCTTTTCTTTTGTGGGGAAGTGCGCTTCTGACAATGCTTCAAGAGAGGACATGAGTGAGTATTTCTGGATCAGGAAGTCAGGCAGTGCTTCCCGCACCGATCCCGCGCAGGAATCCAGGATGGTCTTCATCATCGTGCGGATCGCGCGGACCGACAATCCCGAGGTGGCGCGGTAGATCGGAACGGTCCTGCCGGCGTGGATCAGGTCATCCGATTCGTCCTCACCCATGATCTCGAATTCCGGATTGTCAATCTGAGGCAGACCGCTCCGATAGGGATTGGACTTCACGACACCCGAGAGAATTACCCTTTGGCCGGGCCTGAATGTCTTTTTCATAAAGGCCTGGTTGTACCACGAACCAACAAGCATTCCGCTCTTGTCCGTGATCACCAGTTCGAAGACCTTAACGCGTTGCCGTTTGGTCTGGACCACGTCGGCGGATACAACCTCGCCGGACACTGTCTCAAAAGAACCATAGGTGAGTCTGCCGATCTTTTTGAGATTTCCCCGGTCCTCGTAACGCCACGGGAGATACGAAAGCGCGTCTTCGATCGTAGTGATACCGAGTTTCTGGAGCAGTTCAGCCCGTTTGGGGCCGACGCCTTTGCAGTACTGGATGGGGGCATCGAGCCGCAGAACCGTGCCGGCCTCCCCCGTTTGAGGCGCAGCCTCTTTCGGGGGGTGAGGGGGAATAACAACTGGCGCCTTGCCTCCATCGGTCTTTTTTTCATTTTGCTCAAATGCGTCGATCACCGCCACTGCCGTGACGATCCGGTCCTTTTTCTTTTCCAATGAAAGCGCATCGAATCCGGCAAACAGATTTTCCATCTTGGCTATTTCGTCATGGTCCTTCACGATTTGTTTCAGGTCCTCGACCTGGGATTGAATGAAAGGTTCCATGGCTGTCAGGCTTTTAATATGGGCAAAATCGTCCCGTGCCGCAAAAGTCAGCGGTTTCCTGATCCGGTCAAGGATGGTTTTGAGGTTGTCCATGGGCATGGACAATATTAGAATATTTTAGGGGTTTTGTCGAGGAAAAGGAGCTCTGTGTTGACACTGGGCATACTAATTTATCGGGTTATGCGAAAAACACAATGTCTTTCATGGGATAATGCTTCTTGTTCAGTGTCCAGAGAGGAAGGTCGGTAACGTGGGCGGTAGCGGCGATAAGGGCATCGGCGATCTCCGTACTATGTGAGGCGCGATATGACTTCATATATTCGCCTGCTTTATGTCCGATTGTATCGTCAATTTTAAGGCACTCCATGAGTCCGAAAAGTTTGGTTGTGATCCCTTCCTCGCCCCTTCGCAATCCAGCGACGATCTCCGCTCTCGTGATCGGGGAGAAGCACAGCTTCTTTTCCCGTTTATAGACTTCGGTAAACTTTTTTACAATCTTTTCATTATCCCGAAGATACTCGATCAGGACATCGGTATCGATCAGGATGCTCATGATTTGATACCCAGCCGTTTCTTCCTGGTATCCTTCCTCATTTGCCGAACATATTCTTCCGACGAAGCGATATCTTTTCGGTCTTTCCAGATGCCCGCTGATTCCTTTAAAATCATGTCGGCATTGTCGGGTTTATCCAGCGCGTATACCTTTTTAACCGCTGCCCTCACAAGCTCGGATATTGAAACCGCCCTTTCCTTGCCTACACGCCGGAGCATTTTGAAAACATCGTCTTCTATATATAATTGTGTTCTTTTCATGGTATTCTCCATTACCCGTTGTTGCGTAACGTAATGTATAGCATACATCACTCTTCATGTCAAACGGTTTTCTCAGGACATGATTAAGGGGAAACATACACTGCACGGCAATTGTTCCCTCAATTATTAGTATCTCAACAATAAAGTGAGGGAGTAAATGTACGACAATAATAAATACTAAAACCTTCAGCAGTCTTCCGTATCTCCGTGTCTCCGTGTTGAGAAAAACCTTTTCAACATTATTGCAGCGTCAATGTCGTATTTCCTGATACGCCTGTTATCGGGTCTTTTGCTGTAATCGTGACAGTGCCCGCGGCTACTACCCGGGCAAGGCCTGTATTGTCTATCGTTACAATTCCGGTATTCGATGAGCTCCAATTCCATGATGCTGTCACTGACGGCGTCAGGGTCTGCGTCGTCTGACCATCTTGAAACGTTCCTATCGCCGTAAACCGCAGCGTCGTGGTGCTCATGGAAACTATCGGATTGATAGGATCGAGCGCGATGGCTGTGAGCGGCGTGCTGGTGACCGTGAGCGTTGTTGCGCCGGTGGCCCCGCTCATCGTCGGATCACTTGCCTGAATGACCGTTGTCCCGGTTACCGTACCTGCGGAGACAATGCCATTGCCGATTACTCCCGGGGTGTCGATGATGGTTGCATCCCCGGTAGATATAGCGGTCCATTTTGCGAACGTTGTTATGACCTGCGTGACCGTTCCGTTGGAAAATAATGCTATGGCTGCAAACTGGTGTGTTGCCCCGAGTGCCATATAGGGGTTGGTTGGGATTACCGAAATTGCTTCAGGAACGGTGACATCGATCCTGGCAGTCCCGGAGATATTATTTGCCGCGTCATACGCCGTAATAGCAGCCGTGCCTATATCCACTGACGTGACGATGCCGTTTGAGCCTGCCGTATTGCTGACGGTAGCAACCGCGGTATTGTCCGAGCTCCAGGTAACGACCTGCGACCAGGTAAGGTTCATACCGTTCGAAAACGTTCCGATTGCTGTTAACTGCTGCGTCGTTCCTTTCACCATGCTTTGAGCGGCCGGGGTGATGGAGACTGATTCGAGGGTGCTGCTATGCTGATTGCAGCCCATCAGCCCCGGAACCGCTGTAAGCACTGAAACTATCGCGATACAGAATGTGAAAATCTTTATGCGTATCATCTTCCTTGGTCTCTCCTTGCAACAGGCGGTTATTTAGACACAATGTTGTGCGGATATCTTGATGCGGTCATTACACGCTGTTTCATTCCGGCTATCATAGCATAAATCGGATGTTCTCGTCAGAAAAAACTACTCGTACCTCAGCGCATCGATCGGGTTCAGAAGCGATGCCTTGTACGCGGGATAGAAGCCGAAGAAGATCCCAATGAAGCCGGAAAAACTGAATGCAAGCAGGATGGAAGGCACCGACACGACCGTGGGCCATCCGGAGACGGATGAGAGTATCATTGCCGTGGAGACCCCTGCGATGATGCCGATGATTCCGCCGATCAGGGACAGGGTCAGCGCCTCGATGATGAACTGAAGACGGATGTCCCACGTCCTGGCTCCGATGGCCATGCGGATGCCGATCTCGCGCGTCCGCTCGGTCACGGACACGAGCATGATGTTCATGATCCCGATCCCCCCGACAAGGAGCGAGACTGACGCGATCGCGGCAAGCAGCAGGGTCATCACCTTTGAGGACTCTTCGCGCGCCTCCATCATCTGGGTAAGGTTCCGTACGGTGAAATCATTGTCCTGCTTCGGCCCAATGCGATGACGCTGCTTCAGCAATGCGGTGATCTGCCTCTCCGCGTCACTGAGAACTTCGGCGCTCATTGCCTTGACCGTTATGTTACGAACCATGCCGGGAAACTGGGTCCCGAACAATTTCTTCTGCGCCGTAGTCACGGGAACAAGGACCGCATCGTCCTGATCGTGTCCCCTTGCGTCCTGCCCCTTCGGGCTCAGTATCCCGACCACCGTAAAAGGAACATTCATGATCCTGATCGTCTGGCCGACCGGATTCTGTTCGCCGAACAGGTTGTCCACCACGATCTGCCCGAGCAGGCAAACCTTTGTGGCGCTCTTCACGTCCTGCGCGCTAAAGGACCTGCCGGCGGTCATCGACCAGTCTCGAACGATAAGGTATGACGGAGTCGTACCGATAATGCCGGTCGACCAGTTGAGATGTCCAAAGACGACCTGGGCCACTCCATTGAGATTGGGAGCAACATCGGAAACCGCGGGACATTCCTTCTGGATAGCCTCGGCGTCGCCCAGCGTAAGTGTTGACTGCGTTCCGGCGCCCATCCGGACCCCTCCCGAAGTCATGGCCCCCGGTATAACGATAAGAAGATTGCTTCCCATGCTTGCCATCTGTTCTGCGATCTTCCTGCTTGCGCCGGTGCCGATGGCCACCATGGCGATCACGGCGCCCACGCCGATGATGATCCCGAGCATGGTGAGGGCCGAGCGCATCTTGTTCACTCTGAGTGCGCGAAAGGATATCTTGAAGGTGGAAGGAATGTTGATCATAAATAATAGTGACTAAAGTACATTAAAGTGAGCTAACGTGCGCTAAAGTGAGTACTTCCATTTTAGGCACTTTAGGCATTTTAGGCACTTTTCTTACCGACTTTCTCATCGCTGATTATATGTCCATCAGAAAACCGGATAATCCGCTTGCTGTACGCCGCGATGTCGGACTCGTGGGTCACCAGTATGACCGTTATATGTGACTCCTGGTTCAGCTTCACCAAGAGTTCCATGATCTCAGCGCTTGTTTTCGTGTCAAGATTCCCGGTAGGTTCATCCGCGAGGATGATCGGCGCGTCGTTCACGAGCGCGCGGGCAATGGCGACCCGCTGCTGCTGGCCTCCGGAGAGCTGGTTCGGGTGATGGCCTTCCCGTCCTTCGAGCCCCACGCTCTTGAGAGCCTTCCGCGCACGTTCTTGTCGTTGGTGGGCCGGGAAACCGTTGTAGAGCATCGGAAGTTCGACATTTTCAAGGGCCGACGTCCGTGACAACAGATTGAATCCCTGGAACACAAACCCGAGCTTTTTGTTCCTGATCTCGGCAAGCGCGTCGCGCGACAGACCGCCGGTATCGACACCGTCCAGGAGATAGTGTCCGTCCGTGGGCGTGTCGAGGCAACCGAGAACATTCATAAAGGTCGATTTACCCGATCCTGACTGTCCCATGATGGCCACGAACTCGCCTTTTTCGATGGACGCTGAGATGCCATCGAGCGCGCGAACATCGACATCACCGAAACTATACACCTTGGTGAGCTTGTGTGCCTCGATCAGCGCCATCTTAGAACATCCTCGGTCCGGCCTGGGATTGAGTCTTGTTCTTTTTGAACGATTCAATAATAATATTTTGCCCCTCTTTTAACTCTCCGGAAACGATCTCCGTATACGCCCCATCGCTGATGCCCGGTGTGATGGCGACGCGTCTCGGTTTTTCATTTTCAAGCACCCAGACAGATGGACCCTTTTCCCCCGCCCCATCTCCCCCCGTCTTCGAACCGTTGCCGGCCCCCGCCGCTCCCGTGGGCGCGGTCATTCGAAACCGGAGTGCCGCATTGGTGATTTTCAGGACATTGCTCTTTGTCACGATGATAATGGAAACATTCGCGGTCATCCCGGGCATCAACTTCATTTCGCGGTTGTCCACCTGGATCACCACATCATAGGTGACCACGTTCTGCACGGTGATCGGGGCCTGCCTTTTCTGCCATACCTTTCCTTTAAATATCGTATCAGGATAGGCATCCACGGAAAATTCCACGTCCTGCTCGATTTTCACCACGCCGATGTCTGACTCGGCAACGTTCGTATCGATCTGCATCTTGGTAAGATCCTGGGCGATCGTAAACAGCGTGGGCGTCTGAAAACTTGCGGCAACGGTCTGGCCGATATCCACATTCCGGGAGATCACGATGCCGTCCACGGGCGATACAATGCGCGTGTACCGAAGGTTCGTGTCCGCCACCTTGAGTGCGGCCTTTGCCTGTCCCAACTGTGCCTTGGCGCCGTCAAAGTTCGTCCCTGCCGTGTCGAGGTCGCTGCGGGGTATGAGATTCTTCGCAAACAGCTCCCGGTTCCTTTTAAGCGTCCGGTCGGCATCGCGGAACGTCGCGTCTGCTTTTTCAACATTCGCCTTTGCCTGCGCCGCCTGCGCCTCAAACATTTCTGGATCGATCAGGGCGATCAACTGCCCCTTTGTCACGCGCGAATTAAAATCGACAAAGAGGCTTTTTATGGTACCGGACACCTGCGTGCCGACGAGAACGGTCGTTACTGCATTGACGGTCCCGGTCGCCGTTATGGCCTGCTGAATATCGCCGATGGTTGCCGATTCGGTCCTGTAGGAGGTCCCATTCCCTGTGCAGCCGAATAATAAAGCTATAAGGATGCCTGAGTTTAAAACACGTTGTGAGGCAGATAGGTTTCGTTTGATCATTCTATATTCCTTTTCCGCGATACGTCATTCCCGTGAAAACGGGAATCCAGAGATATTCTCTGGAATTAAACATGGATTCCCGATGGAACCGATCGGGAATGACGATAAAATATCATCATCGTTGGAACCAGGTGACGCCTTGGGTCATTCCGTCGATGCGGCCTTTTTGCGTATTTGGAATATGCCAAGCTTTCCAAGCTTGCGTTGTAACCTGTCCATGTAAAGATACACAACCGGGGTGACGTACAGAGTCAGCGTCTGTGAGAAAAGAAGACCGCCGACAACGGCAAGACCAAGGGGACGGCGAGACTCCGCACCGGCCCCGAGTCCGATCGCGATGGGCAGGGTGCCCAAAAGCGCGGCCATGGTGGTCATCATGATCGGCCGGAACCGGATGCTGCACGCTTTTAAAATGGCGTCATAAGGCGTTGCCGCCTCCCTGCGCTGAGCATCGAGGGCGAAGTCTACCATCATGATGCCGTTCTTTTTAACGAGCCCGACAAGCAGGATGATTCCCACATAGGAATAGACGTTCAGGTCTTTCCCGAAGATCATGAGGGTCACGATTGCTCCGAAGCCTGCGAAGGGAAGCGCCGACAGGATCGTGAGCGGATGGATGAAGCTTTCGTACAGAATGCCGAGCACAATATAGATCACCAGGATCGCGGCTAACAGCAGGATGCCCAGTCCCTGCATGGACGACTGGAACGCTTGCGCCGTGCCTTGGAAACTCGTGGAAATCGACGCAGGGAGCGTGTCCCGGCCCGCTTTGTTCACGGCATCCACCGCGGTCCCCAGAGACACGTCGGGACGGGTGTTGAATGAAAGCGTGACCGCCGGCAGCTGGCCCAGGTGGTTCACGGACAAGGGCCCCACACTTTGAGAAAGTTTTGACACGGTCCGGAGCGGGACAAGCTGGTTGTCTGACGAACGGATATATAACAGGGAGAGCGCGTCCGGATCCTGCTGGTACTCCGGCTCAAGTTCCATAAGGACACGGTACTGGTTGTTCGGGGCGTAAATGGTCGTTATCTGCTGGCTGCTGTAGGCGGCCTGGAGCGCCGTCTGAAACTGAGTAGCGGAAATGCCGAGGGCTGACGCTTTGTTGCGGTCGATCTCCACGTTCACCTGGGGGTTTTTGATCTGCAGGTCGCTCGTCACTTCCTGCAGGATCGCCAATTCGCGCATCTTTGCCTCAAGCTTGGGAGCATACTCGTAGAGTTCGTCGATATCGGGGCTCTGGAGCGTGAACTGGTAGAGGCTCTTGGTGATCGTCCCGCCCAGGCGCACCGGAGGCGGGTTCTGCGGAAACGCCATGATCCCGGGGACCTGCGCGAGCTTGGGCCTGAGCTGCTGGATCACCTGGTCCACGTGCAGCTTTCGCTCGGAGCGGGGTTTCAGCCGGATGAACAGCCGGCCCTGATTCCCGGCTGAACTGGCGCCGCCTGAACCTGCGCTGGACATAAAGGCATCCACGTTCGGGTCCTTGAGTACGACAGCTGCAACGGCCTGCTGGTGCTGTTTCATGGAATCAAAGGAGGTGCCTTGCGCGGTTTCCGTGACAATGACCAGCTGGCCCGTGTCCTCACTCGGGAGAAAGCCCTGCGGCATGATAAGGAACAGGAATATCGTTGCTGAAAAAATAAACCCGGAGACGAGCATCGTGGCCAAACGGTGCTGGAGCACTGACGTCAGGGTCCGTTGATAAAAAAGCAGCATGTTGGCGAAGAAGCGCTCCGATGCCTGGTACAGTCTACCGTGCTGTTCCTTCCCGTGAGGCCGGACAAAGCGGCTCGCGAGCATGGGTATGAGCGTCAGGGCCACAAAACCGGAAATCAGGATGGACATGCCGATGGTGACGGCGAATTCGTGCAGGAGCCTTCCCATGATGCCGCCCATGAAGAACACGGGGATGAAGACCGCCACCAGCGAGATGGTCATGGACAGGATGGTGAAACCGATCTCCTTGGATCCTTTGAGCGCCGCCTCCATGACGGTCTCGCCCATCTCCATGTGCCGTATGATGTTCTCGAGCATTACGATGGCGTCGTCCACCACGAATCCGACGGACAGCGTGAGCGCCAGGAGGGACATGTTGTCCATGCTGAAGTCGCGGATATACATGACGGCGAAGGTGCCCACCACGGACATGGGGAGCGCCAGGCTCGGGATAACCGTCGCCGACAGGTTCCGAAGGAACAGAAAAATCACGAGCACGACCAGACAAACCGTCAGGACCAGAGTGAATTGAACGTCATGGACGGAGTTGCGAATGGATTCCGAACGATCGAACAGGACCTCGAGGTTGACCGAGGCCGGCATCTGCCGGCGGAACGTGGGAATGAGCTTCTTGATGGAATCAACGACCTCGACCGTGTTCGTGCCGGGCTGGCGTTGTATCGCAAGAATGATGGCCCGCGTATCCTTGAACCAGCCCGCAACTTTGTTGTTCTCGACGCTGTCTATCACCCTGCCCAGTTCCTGGAGCCGCACGGGCGCGCCACCGCGGTATGCCACGATGACCGGACGGTATGCCTTTGCGTCCAGGAGCTGGCCCGACGACTGTATCGTGAACGCCTGGTTCGCGCCTTCAAGCGTGCCGGTCGGAAGATTAACGTTCGCGCGCGAGACCGCGCCCGCCACCTCGTCAATCCCGATTCCCCTGCTTGCCAGGGCGCGGGGATTGAGCTGAACGCGAACGGCGTACTTCTGTGATCCGTAGACCTGCACCTGGGCCACACCGCTCACCATGGAGATACGTTGGGAAATAATGGTCTGCGCGTAATCGTCTATTGCGGAGAGCGGCATTGTGGGAGAACTGAGGGCGAGGTAGAGCACCGGCGCGTCGGCCGGATTTACTTTTCGGAACGACGGTGGACTCGGCATGTCCTCCGGCAGCTGGCGCGCCGCGGAAGCAATGGCCGACTGGACGTCCTGGGCCGCGGCATCGATGTTCCTGCTGAGGTCGAATACGATCGTGATCCGGGTGCTTCCCTGGCCGTTCGTCGAGGTCATGGAGTCGATACCCGCGATGGTCGAGAACTGTTTCTCCAGCGGCGTGGCCACGGCAGAGGCCATAGTCTCGGGGCTCGCGCCAGGCACGTTCGCGGTCACCTGGATCGTGGGGAAATCCACGTTCGGCAGGTCGGAGACCGGCAGGAGCCGATACCCCGCGATGCCAAGGAACAAGATGGAGAGCATAACCAGAGTGGTCATGACCGGACGGCGTATGGATAATTCGGAAATATTCATAGGTTAAAAAAGAATCCACCACAGAGACACGGAGGCACGGAGAAATGCAAATACGATATCTTGAATAAATTTATTTTACATGCTTTTATTTTGACTTCGGCATTTGAGTTTTTAAATCTTCCTTGCTCCGTGTCTCCGTGTCTCCGTGGTTATCATTTTTTTCTGCTTTGTTATCCTTTTCGTTCTTAATCTCCACCTTAGCCCCCGGCACAAGGCGGAGTTGTCCGTCAATGACGACTTTCTCACCTACCGCGACACCTTTTTCGATGATGGTCCCTTCCCCATACGACCTGCCGGGCGTCACGATGCGAAGATCGGCCGTCATGTCGTCCTTTATCACATACACATACTGTCCCTGCTGGCCTGTCTGCACTGCGGATGACGGCACCACCACCCGGTTCGGCTCCGTGGTCAGCGTGAGGATGACATCAACAAACTGTCCCGGCCAGAGTCTCCTGTCGGCGTTCGCAAAGGTGCCTTTCAATTTGAGCGTCCCGGTGGTTTTGTCCACCTCATTATCAATAAACGTCAACTCCCCGCGAGCCGGGCGCTTTTCATCACCCGGGATGATTGCCTCAACCTTGAGCTCGTGCATGGCAGTATATTTATTGATGTCAGACAGATTCTGTTCAGGCACGGTGAACGTGACATAGATCGGAACGATCCGGTTGATGGTAGTCATCGCGCTATCGTTTGCCTTGATGACGTTGCCCGCATTGACCATCACGCTTCCGGCCCTGCCATTGATGGGTGATTTGATCGAGCAGTAATCAAGTTGGAGCCTGCTGTTCTCAACATTGGCCTTGTCAGCCTGGACGGCTGCTGCAAGGGCATCGGCATTTGCCCGAAGCTGGTCATACTGGTCCTTGGAAACATAATCCTTCTGGACAAGGAGGGCATACCGCTTTGCCTGTTCTTCCGCGTTCTTTGCCTGGGCCAGGTCCCGCGCGAGCGCTGCCTCCGACTGTCTGAGCGCTGCTGCATAGGGGCGCGGATCTATCTTGAACAAAAGATCGCCTTTTTTGACGTCCTGCCCTTCCCTGAAGTACACACCTTCCACTTCGCCGCCGACCAGCGGCTTGATCGATACGGCATTATAGGCCTCAACATTGCCGATGACCTTAAGCTGCAGCGGAATATTTTTCTGATCCGCGCTCCCGACGACCACCGGCACGGTCCGTGGAGGCGCAGGTTTTCCCTTTGAACAGGACGAACCGGTGATACAAAGTACTGTAAGTAAAACCAGCAAGCTAAGTAAATAGGCTCGTTTCATTCTTTCCTCTCCCAGCTACAGAATTCGTGAAGTCCACAATTCCGCATTTCACATGGTTCGACTTCGCTCACCATCATGAGCCCGTCGAATGACTCCGTAATCCGAATTGAATCTACCGCGCTCCCATGGACTTTTCGATGGCAGCCTGGGCTATTTTGTAATTAGACAGGGCGCTGGTATAGTTCGCCTGCGCGGCAACATACGTAGCGAACGCATCCGAGACCTCTATGGGGCTTCCTACTCCCGCCGCGTATCTGCCGTTTGCGAGATCCAGGTTCTCTTTGGCCTGTGCGGAGGCAAGTTCGGCGGTTGCTATGCTGGCCTCCGCTGCGTGCAGATTCAGATATGCCTGGCGTACATCGAGCAGTATCTGTTGTCGTAATGACTCTTCGTTTGCCTTCAGGATATAGAGGTTTGATTTTGCCTCCGCCGCTTGATGAACAGTCAAAAATCCGCTGAACAGGGGAACGGTCAGAAGCACCCCGGCATTCCAGCTGTGGTCCAACGTTGATGTTGTCTCGCCTATCCAGTTATAGTTTGCGAAACCGGATAAGACCGGGTAATAGCCGGACCGTGCCAAACTGATAGTGGTCTCCGCAGCCTGCCTTTTTGAGATGATCGACTTGAGATCGGACCTGTTCTCAAAGGCACGCGCCTTTGCCTCTTCCAGGGTAATCGCATACTGCTGGAATGAGAGATTGTCTTCAATGGTATACTCAGGCGCATCGGGGGTCCCCATGACATTGCTGAGGGTCACCCAGGCTATTTTAAGCGCGTTCTCGGCATTGATAAGGCTCAGTTTAGCGTTACTCAGGTCCACTTCCGCCTTGATGACGTCGATCCTCGCCTTTGTTCCGACATCATAAAAACCTTTTGCCTGATCAAGGTGCAGTTGAAATTGTTTCAGAACATCCGCGGCAACATCACGGTTCCTCCTGGCTTGCAAGACGCTGTAATATGCCTGCTTTACGCTCAGGATGACAGCATCCTGCGTTGTATTCAGATCTGAACGGGAGGATTCGAGATTGTATTTCGAAATATCGACCTGCTGCGAAGTCTTCCCGAAATCCAGTAAGTTCTGATTGAGCGAGACTCCGCTCGAATACTGGTTGTATGCCACTGAGCTGCCGAAGCTGTTCGTCGGGGAAGACACGGGACTGATCCTGGTATATGCCCCCGAAGCGCTGAGCTGCGGGTAGTAGCCGGATCGAGCTTCGCCCACTCTGCTCCGGTTTACATCGACACCGTACATCGAAGCACGGATCGTTTGATTGTTCTTGAGCGCTATTTCGATGCACTGGTTCAGGGTAAGCGGCCGGGCCTGGGATACTCCTCCTGCCGCGGTTTTATCACCTTCGGCAGGAGCTCCCTGAACCGTTGCAACCTGACCGGATGATCTGTTTTCTGCTGCTGAAAGACGCGCAGGCGTCAGCTGCAGCAGAACCATTGACAGGACGAACAGGACATGCAAAGCCATTTTGTATCTTCCCTTCATACCGATTCCCCCAGAGTACATGTTTATTACCTATTAAGACACAGGATCGAGGATTTAGTTCAATGCAAGAAGAATAAAATCTGTTTCTTAATCATGTTTTATTGTGCCGAATATGAATATATCAACAAATTCCTCGATATTCTTTTCCATTTTTTGTTTTTTCATGCCGCCTTTTCGCATGATCTCCTCGGATCGAAAATACGAGAACAGGATCCCCAGAAAGAGCTTGGCCGCCATTTCCGGAGATACGTTTCTCAGAAGACCTTTTTTCTGCAGCCCCCTGAAGTATGATGCAAGGGTCAATTGGAGGTCATCGATGAACTTGTTATAGAGTTTTTTGATCTTCTCAGGATAGATCGTTACTTCCGAGTACATGATTTTGACCATCGACTTGCGCTCTTTCAGCGACAGCAGGAATCTCGTTGCGATCAGCCTGAGCGAGTCCTCATAGGAGAGACCGTCCAGTTCCGGCAAGAGTTCCTTCAATCTCGGGAGAAAGGTGTGGTTCTTTAAAAGCTCTTCAAAAAGCCTTTCCTTGGTCCCAAAGTGCCTGAAGAGGGTCAGCTCGGTCACCCCCGCTTCATGGGCGATCTCGCGCGTGGTTGCCCCGATATAGCCCTTTTCTGAGATCAGCTTCAGCGTGGCGTCCAGCAGCCTCTTTTTTGTAATGCCCTTCTTCATAATGATAGCAGGCGCTTACATTACAGCAGAACCGGATGAAAGTCAAGCGTTCCCCCGGCTTTCCCCATTTGCCCCAATTCGCAAATTCCCTAATTTTCCCCTTGCATGGAACGTATTCTTATGGTATGTTACGCCTGCTTTTAAACTTATGCACTACGGAGGATTTTACAGTGGCCGGTACATGCGATATTTGCGGTAAGGGCAAGCTCAGCGGAAACAAAGTGAGTCATGCCAACAATAGATCAAAGAAATTTTCCAAGCCAAATTTACAACCGATCAGGGCAGTGGCAGCCACTGGCGCTCATGTGCGCATGCATGTCTGCACACGCTGCATTCGTTCCGGCAAAGTAAAGAAAGTAAGCTGATCCCTCGATTTCCGTCTTGAACCATCCCCCGCTTTTTATGAAAAGCCGGGGGATTTTTGTTTCACCGCATCTCTACGCATTCCCATTCAACACGTTATCTGCGCACATAATGTTGCATAAAACAGCGTGTCTGACCTTGCCTCAAAACCATTTCATAGGTGTTTAACAGATCTTTCTGCACTTCCAATCTGATAGATTATATTGTAACAAATAGATAATATAAAATCAGAACTACATGTTGACAAGCATTTGTCATCGACTTATATATGCATCAGCCTTAGTTAAAATGATATTCTCATATTCGTAACCGCTGCGCCACACGATCATTTCCCCGTGTTATGAATAAAAGGAGGTGGAAGTCCGTACGGAATAGAAACATTTGATCTTAAACTCGAACGGCAACAATCGCGAATCACTTGAGCACATCAGTGCTCGTCACAACACAATGCAAATTAGGAGGAATTTATGAAAAAGATTTATTTTGTCGGGTTGGCAGTCGTAAGTATTGTTGGACTGTTTTTTGGTCAGTCACAGAGAACAATGGTTGAGGCGGCCGATGTTGCCGTCATCGAAGCAAAAGAAGTACCTGCAGCAAAGATCCCGACCTTTAACGCAACAGCATACATCGCCGGCCATGGCGGTCATATCTCGATCATCGACATGAATACCATGAAGTCGCCCACGGATGTAGTGAAGGACAGGATCGTCCTTACCGAGCCGGGGTCCGAGATGGAAGGCAAAATCGCGGGCATGAGCTTTGAAGCAGTGCAGAAAGGCGGCGGGAACCATGGCCAGGCCATCGTCACCGAAAAAGGGAAAAAGGTCCTTGTTGCCGGAACACTGGCTGGAGAAATCTTTAAGATAGACCTGGCAACAATGAAGAAGGAAGGCCCCTTCAAGGTCGGCGAAAAGTTCTGCGGAGCGATCTCAGGTCCTGACGGGAACATATACTTCCAGGATATGGCGAACGGCAATGTCTACATATGGGATTCGAAGTCGCTGAAAACCGTTGACAAGATGCCGGTGGGCAAGGCGGTATGCGGTATCCAGTGGACCCAGAACGGCAAAAAAGCCTACATTTCCGACATGCCGCAGGGCATTGTCTTTGTGTATGATTGGAAAACTAAAAAGGAAATCAAACAGATTACGAGCCCCGAGATGACGTTCCTTCATCAGGTACGAATGACACCGGACGGTAAATACCTCTGGGTCAGCGCCCCGAACGAATTTGATCCGGGTCTCAAGCCGGGCACGCATAAGAGCCAGGTTATCGTGATCGATACGGCCACTGACAAGATCGTCAAGCGCATCATCCTTCCCGATAATGTGCGGACGCATGATTTTGCATTTACCCCGGACGGCAAGTATGCTTTCCTTTCTTCAAGAACCTATGGTGATGACAGCACGTTGAACGTCATGGATATGAAGAACTACAATCTCGTAGGGAAAGTGTCCGTCTGCGCCGGTTGCCACAAGGCGAATGGCGTGGAAGTCAAGATCGACAAGGGTTCTCCGCTCCTTTGCGGTATTGAAATCGACTGGCATAAGTAGTCTGGATCCTTGTTCATCAAACTCAGCCTCGGCCGGGGTCAGGTTTTACCTGATCCCGGCTTTTCTTTACCCTGTTAGAGACGGATAGCGACTCCCTTCGGTTGACTATATATTTAACAGACACGG